>NZ_BMQM01000098.1 GCF_014648115.1 Deinococcus seoulensis | reverse complement strand
GGCGGGGTTCTGACAGACGAAACGTTCGAGTGGGAGCTCTTTTGACACGTCCGGGGATACGCCCCGGACGCTCCCATTTCAGTGGTGTCGGGCATAGTTCGACTCTGTTGGCGAATTCAGGTGATGGCTCCCAGACTGCGCATTGGTAGTTGGCTGGAACTAGACTCTGTTGGCGAATTCAGTGTGCTGGTTGTAGTCGAGCAAATTGGGTGCGATACGTGCTCTCTGGGCGCTCTCCGGCGAGCCATTGGGTTGCACGTAGCATGTTCATTGCTGTCGCGGCCGAGAGTTCCTGGAATGCCACCTTCGCTCTTCCTCGATATCGTGCCACTCGAACACCAAAGCGGCGCACACCCTGTGACACGGTTGCCTCAATCCCTGCGCGATCTCTGTAGGCCAGGTGGAACTCCGCTTGTCCTGCTCGTTCCCTGGCGTTCTGCAGCGTTTCAAATGTCACGCGATCAGGGAAGCCAAGAGTCCTCACTCCGGATTTCGCACGTGTGCAGCGC
>NZ_BMQM01000097.1 GCF_014648115.1 Deinococcus seoulensis | reverse complement strand
CTAGTTTCAGTTGCTCGTCGGACATGCCGTCAGACTCTCATCTCTCGACGTGAGTTGCCCCTGCTGGTGACTCGGTTCAGCTGAGCGGTGATGATGCTTTGCGGTAGGCTAGGTGTGCGAGGCATAGTCACTTCGCATAAAGGCCCATGAGACCGGGGAATTTCAAGCCCCTGCCTCCTGGGCCTTCGTGCTGGTCGCTGTTCTCGCGCGGGCGGAAACTCTTGGTTAACGAAATAAACGGCAGTCCGCATGAGGAGTCGTCGGTGGTGAGAGCCGTATCGTCGGCGGAGCTTGATGTTGCCCTGCTGAGCGCGGTGTTGGACTGGACAGGCGGGGTTCTGACAGACGAAACGTTCGAGTGGGAGCACTTTTGACACGTCCGGGGATACGCCCCAGACGCTCCCATTTCAGTGGTGTCGGGCATAGCGCGACTTTGTTGGCGAATTCATACGGACTCCGATTAATTAGCCAACAAGGGCCACCAGTGGAAGAGCGTGTGCCGAGTGACC
>NZ_BMQM01000096.1 GCF_014648115.1 Deinococcus seoulensis | reverse complement strand
TCCGCAGTGCGGACACCGTGGTGTTCCGCGCGAACCTGCGGCACACCAACGTGGAAGTCCGGGAAGGCCTGGGGAACAACTTCGCCGGCGTGCTGATCAGTGACCGCTTCTCCTCGTACGACAGCCGCTACCTGCAGGATGTCCGGCAGCAGAAGTGCCTGGCGCACCTGATCCGCAACGCGGATGAGGTCGCCGCTGTTCTCCAGCGGCAACCTGGGCGGGGAGAGCTGTACGGGCAACGGGTCGCGCAGGTGTTCCGGGACGGCACCGACTGCACCGGGACGTGACGACTGGGGTATGCACGCGAGAGGAATACGCGCAGCAGGGTGAGGAACTCACCCTGCGTCTGGACGCCCTGCTGAACCGGGCACCACTGAAGTCGAAAGCGAACGAGCGACTTCGACTGGGCATCCTGAAGCAGAGTGTGCTGGACCGGTTGTGGCGGTTCCTGAAGGACCCGGACATTCCCCCGACGAACAACGCGGCGGAACGGAGCCTGCGGACGGTGGTGATGGCGAGGAAGGTCTCGCAGTGCAGCAAGAATGCGG
>NZ_BMQM01000095.1 GCF_014648115.1 Deinococcus seoulensis | reverse complement strand
GGAGGTCCATGACCCGACCGATGCGGCGGACCGGGAGGCCCAACTCGTGATGCAGGGTCTGAAGGGTGGCGTGCAGGACGGGTCCCAGGCGGTGAGAGGTCGCACCGACCTGATTGGCTTTCAGGTCGGGATGGTCACCACGCACCGCGTGGTGACACTGCGGGCACTCCATGACGGGCACGTGGTACTCGGTGACCTGCATGGCGTTCTGGGGGACGAGTTCCGTGACCCAGGCCTTGTCATGACGGGTGAAGATCAGCGGGCCCGTGAATCCACATCGAGGACAGGTGTTGGGCGTGTCGACATCCACGGTGGCCGTGATCTGCTCTGGCGTGGGTGGGGCCTTGTGGGCGAAGGTACCTTCACCAGGACGCCGTCCTGGTGATTTGGGATCGGTGGTGCGCTTCTCCCGGCTGAAGGGGGCGGCGTACTTGCGTTCCCGCCGTTCCAACTCTTCAATGCGCTTCTTCAGGCGGGCGATTTCCGCTTTGAGGGCCTTGTTCTCGGCGATCAGCCCGTCAATCTGCTCGGACTGACGACGGATGATCTCGAAGAGATCCTTCTCAGTCGCCCCAGTGCCCATGGAC
>NZ_BMQM01000094.1 GCF_014648115.1 Deinococcus seoulensis | reverse complement strand
CGGCCGCGATCTTCGCCGATCTGCCGGATCACCGACACCACCGTGGGCTGAACCACAGCCTCGTGAACATCGTCGTCATGGCCCTCTGCGCTGTCATGAGTGGCGCTGATACCTTCCCGGAAATTCAGACGTTCGTGCAGTCCAAGCGGGAATGGTTCCGGCGCTTTCTCACTTTCAGGCGCGTCCCCGATCATGAAACCTTCCGACGTGTCCTCTCGAAGCTCGACCCCATCGCCTTCCAGTCCAGCGCGCTGGACTGGGTCAAGCAGGCGGTTGGCGGCAACCTTGAAGGAGACATCATCAGCATTGACGGCAAGCGACTCCGTGGCACTTCGGCCCACGAAGTCCAGGGTATTCACATGGTGAACGTGTGGGCTGCACGGCAGGGCCTCTGTCTGAGTGCTCAAGCTGTCAAGGGTAAGCAGAACGAACTCTCCACCTTGCCCAGTGTGCTCGACACACTGGCGTATCTGGACGTGGCGGGGTGCGTCGTGACGATCGACGCGATGGGTACCCAGCGGACAGTGGCGAAGAAGTTGATTGCCCTCCAGGCGCAGTACGTTCTGGCGCTGAAGGGCAATCAGGACACGTTGTTTGAGGATGTGCAGGAGATGTTCGACGACACTGCGCGTCGTCTATTCGCGGATACGGCC
>NZ_BMQM01000093.1 GCF_014648115.1 Deinococcus seoulensis | reverse complement strand
GCGACGGGATCTTGACCGCGCAACCGCGCGGTCTCCACGGTGGACTTGATCCGAATATACGTCTGCGCGCCCACTGCATTCTTGCTGCACTGCGAGACCTTCCTCGCCATCACCACCGTCCGCAGGGCACGTTCCGCCGCGTTGTTCGTCGGTGGAATGTCCGGGTCCTTCAAGAACCGCCACAACCGATCGAGCACGCTCTGCTTCAGGATGCCCAGTCGAAGTCGCTCGTTCGCTTTCGATTTCAGTGGTGCCCGGTTCAGCAGGGCGTCCAGACGCAGGGTGAGGAACTCACCCTGCTGCGCGTACTCCTCTCGCGTACAGACCCCGGTCGTCACGTCCCGGTGCAGTCGGATGCCGTCCCGGAACACCTGCGCGACCCGTTGCCCGTACAGCTCTCCCCGTCCAGGTTGCCGCTGGAGAACAGCGGCGACCTCATCCGCGTTGCGGATCAGGTGCGCCAGGCACTTCTGCTGTCGGACGTCCTGCAGGTAGCGGCTGTCGTACGAGGAGAAGCGGTCGCTGATCAGTACGCCGGCGAAGTTGTGCCCCAGGCCTTCCCGGACTTCCACGTTGGTATGCCGCAGGTTCGCGCGGAACAGCACGGCATCCGCGCTGCGGAAGGCGCCCACCCAGGCGTTCTGGGCGCCGACCCGCCAGCCGGTGTCGTCGT
>NZ_BMQM01000092.1 GCF_014648115.1 Deinococcus seoulensis | reverse complement strand
TGGCCGCCGAATGCCGTCCTGGGCAGCTCACAGTCGTGGTGCTGGACAATGCGGCCTTCCACAAAGGAGCTCTGATCAGGGAACGACGTGGGGTGTGGGAGCAGCAGGGACTCTATCTGCGGTATCTCCCGCCGTATGCTCCTTTTCTGAACCTGATTGAGGAGGTGTGGCGCAGACTGAAGGGCATCCTGATGCCCCGCCGCTGCTACAACTCGGTCGCTGAACTTCGGGATGCTCTGCTGACGGGTCTCAAGATTCTCGGAACTCGATTTATCTGAATCTTAAATGCGCTGTATTTAGCTGTCTCTCGGGTGCCTGATTTCCGGCCGGGTCCTACGGCCGTCACCATGCTGTCCATGGACGCTGGGATGACCGAGAAAGATCCTTACGAGATCATCCGTCGCCAGTCCGAGTAGATCGACCAGCTGATCGCCGAAAACAAAGCCCTCAAGGCTGAAATCGCCCGCCTGAAAAGCGTATTGAAGAATTCGAACGATGGGCACGCAAATACGCCTTCCCTTTCAACCGGGAGAAACGCACCGCCGATCCCCAGTCACCAGGATGTCGTCTTGGCGAGGGAACCTTCGCGCACAAGTCCCCACTCACGCCAGAGCAGATCACGAGGGGCGTGGAGGTCGACACCCCCAACACCTGTCCTCGATGTGGGTTTACGGGGCCGCTGATTTTCGGGTAGTTGGCTGGAACTAGACTCTGTTGGCGAATTCGA
This sequence comes from Deinococcus seoulensis, assembly GCF_014648115.1. NCBI lineage: Bacteria > Thermotogati > Deinococcota > Deinococci > Deinococcales > Deinococcaceae > Deinococcus > Deinococcus seoulensis. The sequence continues at coordinate 334 of NZ_BMQM01000092.1, read as the reverse complement.
AAACCGCTGTTGGGTGAGGCGGATCATCACGACTCGGCAACAAGAAATGCGGAGTCCGGGGGCCATCACCTGAATTCGCCAACAAAGTCGAACTATGCCCGACAGGAAACGCCTTGAGGCCGTGACAGCCACGCTCGCAGCGTCCAAACGCGATCGGTCAGCCCAATCGCCATCGCCGGTGTGCGCTGCAGGTACTGTTGACGTCCCTTCGGGACGTCAAGCTTCTTCCGAAGACCACGTTGCGTTCGGCACCAGTTGTAGGTCCCCTGCACCAGATGAGCCAGACTCACCCGGTGGACCGTCAGCCTCGCGAATGCGAGGCTTTTCCTCGCCA
>NZ_BMQM01000091.1 GCF_014648115.1 Deinococcus seoulensis | reverse complement strand
CGTTCTGTTCTCGCGTCTCAGCCGAACTTTTTCAAGCCCCCCCGGGAAAGTGTCGGGTACTGAGATTCCAGGCGGTCACATCCGGCCTTTGCCTGGGCTGCGTGTACATACACGACAGGTGACCGACGTGCCGGGTGTCAGCGATCACGAAAGGCTACCGGCCTCGCGGCACATAGCGATACCTTTGCGGCAAGGCAGAACTCAGCGCGCCCGACGCGGCCACCGGCTGGGAAGCAGGCAACGACACCGGCAACGGCCTGTGCCGATGCCACGCCAAGCAGAGGCGGACTGGACATCCGCATGTCGCCCCACCTGCGCTCACCGCACCTGCACGGCGCCTGGACCGGCCCCGGCCGCACCCGCTACGAGGTGCGCTCCCTGGGGTTCATTCCGGTGAACATGGACGGTGACGGCCCCGAAGCGTCCGTACGGCTGGAATGATACGGACTGCCGTTTGTCTCGCCCTCCACCCGGAACGGCACCGGGTCGTCAACTCCACGTCCGGAACCCGCTTTGCTCCTACTCGCTTCCGCTCGGACCCAGCAAATTTATAAGCCATTCAATCGGAGTCCGTATGAGGGAGCCGGGCCGACCTGTCCAAAGGTGTCTCATCTACGGACCAAAGGTATCTCTCCCACAGACCAAAGGTATCTCCCCCTCATACTCAGATACCTTTGGTCCCGTTCGCCTAAAAAGAGTGTGTCAGACGAAGTATGTTCATCCAGGTACGGCGCGGTGCGGCTGCTGGGGGATCCTCAGACACCTTCGGTCCCAACCGGGCTCCAGAGGGGATACCTTTGGTCCATTTCCTGGATACCTTCGGTCCCGAAACGAAAAAAACACCGTCCAGCACGCCCGAGATTACGCTCCTTGTTGTTTGTCTTTTAATCTTTAAGAGAGAACAAACAACACCAGACAGGGAATTTCAGAGGGGAGATACCTTTGGTCCCGAACTGGCAAAAACACCGTCCAGGGCAACCAATCAGACCGAGGAACTCAGGTCGTCGCCTAAGTACAACGCACTAAAGAAGTAGACTTGGGCATGGCCCGTTCCCATCGGCGCATTGAGATTTCGGAAGAAGATGACC
>NZ_BMQM01000090.1 GCF_014648115.1 Deinococcus seoulensis | reverse complement strand
AGCAATTCTCATCCGTGGGCTCCACAGCCAAGATGCTCAAAATCCGCTCCACGAAAAACTCGTTGTAGGCGCGGCGTTTCTCGTCCTCCATGCTGAAGACCAGCGGGCCTGCCCGCTGGTCCTGCAACTGACTCAGCCGGGCTGCCGACACCGCCAACAGGGCCATGTTCCAATGGAAGTGCAGGGACTCCACCTGCCTGGACTGACACTCGCTCAGCCCGGCAAATTGCTTCCCGTCGCGGAACGGGAACTCCATCGAGAAGCGAGCCCGGTAGAGCCTGATGATGGTTGCTACCGTCATGGTTGTGGAGGTGCTGAACAGCACCTCCACGCGCGGTCGACCTGCACCCGGCCAGACCAGTGCCACCACGCGGACCGGCCGTTTCAGACTCACCGAGTACGCAACCACCGTGTACACCATGCACTCGTCCGCCCACGGCAACGCTTCCCAGCGCGTGAAATCACGCAGACTGACTTTGCCGTCGTACAGCCTGGGTCGGCCGGGCTTCCCCGTGCGGGGTCCGGTGAACAGATGCTTGAGGTTGGCATCCCGTCGCATCTTGCCGACGAAGGGCAGTTGCCCTTCGTCCACCACGCGTGAAACGAACTTCAGCTTGGTGTAGTACGCGTCTGCGACGACCGCCTGGAGTTGCGACCGCAGGGTGTCTGGGAGCTGCACAATGGTGTTCAGCGTGACGGTGGCATAGAAGTCAACGCGGGTCTCCCCGTCAGGTACGGTCGCCGGGGTCTGCGTGATGGAGAGAGGAACAGGTTGATGTGTGATCGGATCGATCCAGGTCACGCAGGTGCCTTCCAGACCCCGCACGGATCGACCCTGTGTGCCGCACCAGTACGAGGCGAGCTCTGGGGTGTGCTGGCCGTGTTTCGGGATGAACACGGCATCGACACCCAGGATGCCGGCGTGACTGAGGATCTGCTGGTCTTGCGCCTGCAAGACCAGCGCGCTGTTGAGGGGGACCCAGGGCACTGGTTTCTGTGCCCAGGAACGGTGGGTGCGCTCAGAGGTCGGTGCGTAGCGGGCCAGATTGGTGAAGGTGTGCCTGCCGGGGATGACCAGCCAGAGGGTGAGTAGGAGACGGAGGTACGCTTGCTGGGTTCGGCGCAGGCCTGCACGGTGGAGTGCAGCGGTTAGAATCTGGTCGGGAGTCGTCCGTTG
>NZ_BMQM01000089.1 GCF_014648115.1 Deinococcus seoulensis | reverse complement strand
CTGGAAAGAGAGGTCACCTATGAAAACCCGTCAGTTCACCGAGGCCCAGATCATCCAGCTGCTCCAAGACGCTCAAAAAGGCGATAAATCTGTCGAGGAGCTCTGTCGCGACTTCGGGTGCAGCCCCGCTTCCTTCTACGCTTGGCGAAAGAAGTACGGTGATACGACCCCCGACGAAGCCAAACGGCTTCGCCACTTGGAAAAGGAAAACGCCCGACTTCTCCGCATCGTCGGTCAGCAGCGCCTCGAGCTCGAAGGCATGAAGGAGGTCATCGCAAAAAAGCGCTGACCCTCGCTGAGAAGCGATCAGTTGTGCAACAACTGATCGCCGCCCGCGTCCGATCACAGCGGGCCTGCTTCCTGGCGGGGCTCCCCAAGTCGTCCTGGCATTACCGTCCCAAACCCCGTCAGGACAACGCCCTGACGCAGCGGATCCGTGAACTGGCGCTCCTGCATCCAAGACGTGGGTACCGCTTCATCCACGCCCTGCTGGTACAGGAAGGGCAACGGATCAACAGGAAACGCGTGCAGCGCATCTGGCATCAGGAAGCACTCACCGTCACGACCAGGGTCGCCAGGAAAATCCGTACTGGCGCTACGATTCCGATGAAAGCAGAGGGGCCGAACCACGTCTGGACGTACGATTTCGTCTTCGATCAAACCCTTGGCGGCGATGTGCTGAAGATCCTGACCGTCACGGACGAATGGACACGGCAGTCGCTGGTCCTGCGTGTGGCCGCGTCTTTCACGTCCGAAGACGTGAAAGACGCCCTGCAGGACATCATCCGCGTCCGTGGGGCACCTGCGTTCATTCGGAGTGACAACGGACCGGAGTTCATCGCCCGGGATCTGGGCATCTGGCTGCAGGGGCAGAACATCGGTACTCGCTTCATTGAACCGGGGAAACCGTGGCAGAACGGGTTTGCCGAGAGCTTCCATTCACGACTCCGGGAGGAATGCCTGAATCTGGAAGTGTTCTACTCGGTGCTGCATGCTCAGGTGGTTCTGGAGTCCTGGCGCACGTTTTACAACACTGGTCGGCCTCATTCGTCGTTGGGCTACCGGACGCCGGATGAGTGGGCCAGGGAGGCCGGTGGCCGGCCTGCCGTCCCCATGTGCGGGCAGGACACCGCACATGCGGCCGTCATCCCGACCACCGGGTGAAAAAGGGAAGACGA
>NZ_BMQM01000088.1 GCF_014648115.1 Deinococcus seoulensis | reverse complement strand
GAATTCCACGGCAGGCCAATCCCTGAATCCAGTCATAGCCGACGAATTCGCGGTCGGCGTACAGGACCCGGATATCCGCTGCAGAGAGCAGGCAGAGGGCATCGTCCATGAGGGTGTGCCGGATCTCCGTATGGCTGCCGCCCCCATGGGGCAGCAGCTCGTAGAGGAGGGGGATCGCGACGCCCCGCCAGATGACGGCCAGGAGCAGGACGTTCACGTCCGTCTGTCCGTATTTCCAGTTCGTCCGGTCGAGGATGAATTCGCGTGGCTGCGCGGAGGGAAGGAGCGTCAGGACCACCCGGGCGACGTCGGCCGGCTGGATGGGATGCCGGTCAAAAAAGCGCTCCACACGGCGGATGACGGAGGCGTTGTGCGCGCTTCCAGGGAAGCGCGAGGCGAGTTCGGCATGCCGGACGTCCTTGCCCCCAAGGAGCGCGAGGACCATGAGAGAAAGCAACTCGACCTGGTTCTTGCGGAACTCCGGGAAGTGCGCGGTGAAGCAGCGGGTCAGCTTGGCCAGGACATCGGGAGACGCGTTCTGTTCTCGCGTGTCAGCCGAACTTTTTCAAGCCCCCCGGGAAAGTGTCGGGTACTGAGGCAGAGAGGATTCCGGGCGGGGAGTTGGCAACCCGTTGCGTTGGCGAGTTGTGGACGAAACAGACTGAGTCCGTAAGAGGCATCTATAGGTTTATTTCTGAGGGTTCACTGTGGGTGCGCGGCCCGGTTCTTTACCGGAAGGTCCCGGATCGCCTGAGCGAATGCCACTTGCAGAGTCGCGAAAGGTCAAAGAATTGGGTGGTGCCGCTACCCCTGAAAGTGAGCCGGGGCAATTATCACAGGGGCCTGCGCAGGACGACTGGAATCGTTGTCCTTGCGTGCCTGGACGTCAGGAAACCCGCTTTCTCGCTCCTGGTTCGCTCTTATTCGATGATTTGCTTAACATGAGAGAAATACCGGGTACTTTACACTCATTCCCTGCGCCCTTCATACTGTGCGCACTATGGCTTACAAGAAACTCAGTGAACAGGTGATGGAACTCAGCAAGTCTGTGATTAGCGGTCGGCCATAAGGTCAAGCCGCCGGGTCAGCGCAACAGGCTGGTCAGGACCGCAATGGGGTCCTGACCGCGCAACCGCGCGGTCTCCACGGTGGACTTGATCCGCATGTACGTCTGCGCACCCA
>NZ_BMQM01000086.1 GCF_014648115.1 Deinococcus seoulensis | reverse complement strand
TTCTCTCCTTTCTTGGCGGGCAACCAGATCCAGTACAGCCACAACTGGAGGTCAGGGAGGCCAGCAAGCGTGACTGGGCACTGTTGGCGGGTGATGTCTTTCAGACGGTGCCCTTCTGTGGTTCTGCGATCCGCTCGCATCCCAATGGTGAAGTCCAGACCCAGGTCCCGAACACCGTGCATGAATGTCTGGCTGCTGAACCCTGCATCTGCAAGCAGATGCACGTGTTTGGTGCGTGTGCGCACCTCGGATGGGAGCTGCCGGACAAGCCGGAGTGCCAGGTCTGTCGGTGAAGGCGAGCCTTTCCCGCGCCAGATCTTGAAGCCCCAGGGGAGGCGAAGATCACCACAGCAGACGTAGAGCATGACGACATGGAGGCCACGAACACTGTTCAGGGTGTGGATCCAGCCGTCCAGTTCAGCGAATGCGCCCTCCTTTGAGATGGAGGTCGTGTCAACGATGAGCTCGACGAGCGGTGGACGCCCGCGGCGTCCACGGAGGGAGTCCTGGAAGGTGTGCAGGGCGTGCTGGCGGATGGTTCGAATGAGGGTGCGCAACGACCAGTTCTGGTGGTTGAGGAACCGGCTGATCGCGCCTGGGGACTTGGCGGTGGAGGCATGGAAGCGGGATATCCCAAGGGCTTCAAGGAAGCAGTTGAGCACCACCTGCATGTTGTCTCGATGCTGCTTACGGGAGCAGGCAGTCAACATGTCAGAATAAAGCTGTCCAGCGCGGTTAATCTTCTGTTTCACACCCTCATTCTGAGGTCAGAAGCCGTGCTGGACGTCCTTTTCCAAAACTGAAAGATGTCAGAAAACCCTGTTGCACAGTCTCAAGCAATGGCAACGGGTTAAAGCAATCCCAGGAGGCCCTATGCACGCTGGTTACGTTCAGTACTGGACAACTTCAACTTTTCCTCGTCTAGATCGGCAAAAAGCTTGGTTTAGGCGGTGATCCCGTCCGAGATGGAAAATGCGTTGACTGCAGCCTCTGCCCTCTCGCATTTGCCGGTCCCGTCGAGAGGCGGCACGATGGATACGATATTCTCTCACACGCATCCAAGGGCTATGCAACGGTCTTTTCGCGTGCTAGACGCGATTAAGTACATTGAAGCTAACATTGCGAGATTCCGGGAAAGCGCCGGAATCTCTCCATTCCCGCTTCAACGTACTTCCTCTGCTCCGCGCTCCGCGCGGTTTATCTAAAAGATAAACGCAGTGTACTTAAACCAGTAGTCCGGAAGATTTCAGGCCGCCTTGACACCGATGGTCAGCAGCTCGTCGATCAATTTCC
>NZ_BMQM01000085.1 GCF_014648115.1 Deinococcus seoulensis | reverse complement strand
ACCCTCATTCTGAGGTCAGAAGCCGTGCTGGACGTCCTTTTCTAAAACTGAAAGATGTCAGTCATAGGACGCTGCCCCCCTTACCAGGGGCGGTTTCCTATTCTATGAAGGGAGCGGAGGCGTAAAGTCTATTTGTTGGCAATACATCCGAAAAAATCCAAGCAAGAATGATCGATTATATAAATAATTATACCAAAGATAATTGTCGTAGTAGCACAGCCTATGTTAAATCTCTTTTGGCGCTCCTCCATCTCTGCTTCCACTTGTCTTCTAATTTTTTCCTTTGGCGACAATTCACTCACAGTCAGAGTATAAGACTAACGCCCACCCAAAAGTCGGGCATCCAATCAGTAGACATCCTGAAAAAGTCAATTTTCAGTCCGCATCGACCTCTCCTGTTGTTGTCTGTAGGGAGGAACCTAGCCCCAGATTCGGTAGTCGAGTAATTCTCGCAGGAGGTCTACTGAATGGCAGCGTGGTATCGGCAAGAGTATCCGACCTCTGATTGGCCGCCCAATGCGCTGTTGATCACAGGCCCCGCAACTCACCCCGCGACCCGGCAGACGATACCCGCATGAAACTAGTCAGCCACAAGCCCGCCCATGCCCATGCCCTCACCACCATGCCCGTCCTGTACGTGAACGGCATCGAGTTCCGCACCGGCATTGACGGGAAGCCCACCGCAACCGTCACCGAGCGGGAACTGAACCTGTTCGCCCACAACGAAGGATTCAGCGTCTACCACGATGACGGTACGTACAGCGGGCCGACCGGGAAGGTCAAACGCATGGGCAACGTCGATCAGGCCACCGCGCGCCTGTCTGCCGCAGCAGACCAAGCCAAGGCGCACACCATCATCGAGGAGATGCTGAGTAACGGCACGCTGACCCGCGAGGCACTGAGCGCGCTGATGGACAAAGCGCCCATTGTGACGGCCACTGCCGCGGCCCCCGCGCCGGTCAGCACGCTCACCGCAAGCACCACCGCCACGGACGCCGGGACCGTCACCGTCACGCCCCCCACCGAAGAACCCACCCAGCCGACCGGCAGCCAGGGCAGCGACGCGCCGACCGGCGATCAGATCGACATGAGCGACCCGGCCAGCCTCGCGCAACTGCCCCGCGCTGAGCTGTTCGGACTCGCCCGGTCGTTCGGGATCAAGAGCAATGGCAAGAACACCGAACTGGCCGAGGCTATCGCCGCTGCATTCCGCGAAACGCCCGAGTACCTGAACGCCCAGAGCAACGGCCAGTAATACGGACTCGGATGGAATAGTTTGCAAATGGAGGCCAGCAGGAGCAGAGAGGCTCAGTACCCGACACTTTCCGGGGAGTTCGTCTGGGACGGCATCAACAGGTCGATCAAGTCACACAGGCGTGCTGACTCCCGGCTGAACGACCGGACCAGTTCCCGCAAGCCCATCTTCACCACGCTCCACACCCGGCGACCATGCGCCTTCTTCGGGCAGTCCAATGTGACTCCGACGAGCACACACCACGTGTA
>NZ_BMQM01000084.1 GCF_014648115.1 Deinococcus seoulensis | reverse complement strand
GAGATGGTGAGTCGCTGATCATCGCCAGTAACGCCGGGGCGGTGACGACGATCCAGACGCGATACCGCCGGAGGTTCCTGATCAAATGTCTCTTCCGGGCACTCAAGAGTAAGGGCTTCCAACTGGAGGAAACACACATGACGCTCCACGATCACGTGGAGCGTCTGCTGTGCCTGTTGACGCTGACCTACACGTGGTGTGTGCTGGTCGGGGTCACATTGGACTGCCCAAAGAAGGCGCATGGTCGTCGGGCGTGGAGCGTCGTGAAGATGGGCTTGCGGGAACTGGTCCGGTCGTTCAGCCGGGAGTTAGTACGCCTGTGTGACTTGATCGACCTGTTGATGCCGTCCCAGACGAACTCCCTGGAAAGTGTCGGGTACTGAGCCTGGAATGTCTGCCAGGCCGGGTCAGTCGAGCAGGTCGCTGGCGCGCACACCGAGCGCCGCCATGAGTTTCTCGACGATGTCGATGCCCACGCTGCTGCGGGCGCGTTCGATCATGCTGATCTGGTTGTGGTGCAGCCCGGAACGCTCCGCGAGGTCTTCTTGCGACCACTGGCGTTCCAGACGCAGTCGGCGCAGGTTCTGCGCCAGTCGGTGACGCAGGGACAGCGGCGCGCTCGGTTCAGGCATGGCGACCATGCTCCGTGTGACCACCAGCAGAGTCTACACCTAATTCAGTGTCACCGAATTAGGTTATACTGGTGCATGGACCGCGCGACCCGCTGGCACCTCGGCCTCCCACAGCCCCGCACCACTCGCCCCCCCACCGAAACCCTCCTCTTCGACCGCTCCGTCCACGAACGCATTACCCGCGGCCTCCACACCCCCGGCCGCTGGTCCGGCGGCGCTCTGTACGGCACCCACGCCAGCGGCATCCTGCACATCCGTCACGTCAGCCCCCTGCACCCCCCCACCCCCGACATCCGCGATCCGCTCACCATCAACCTGCCCTACCTCGTCGGCGTCTCCCAGGCCGTCAGCAGCCTGATCGACGAGAGTGTGGAGTGGTGCGGGCAGTGGCTCTCGCCACCCCACCACCAGCTACCGGTCGAGGATCAGACGCTGATCCACCTGGCCCACTGCGCCCAGCGGGGACTGGTCGATGAGTGGCATCCACTGGTGATGGTCGGGTACATCGCCGAGTACCTCGTGGGCAGGGCCTACACCTGGAAAGACGGCAAAGCCCACTCCATCGCCTCAGGCCTGGGCCCGGTCGCCCTCTGCCACGATGACCGCGCAGCGCCGGACGACCGCGCGGAACAGCACCCGCCCGAAAGCTGAAGCTGGCCGACCTGAGCGCGCCTCACCGCCTGGTGTCATACCGACTGCCGTCTGTTTCGCCCTCCAACCGCCCACGTGCCGGGTTACCAACTCCACGCCCGGAGGGGTGTTCTGGTCCTCGTCGCTCTGCGGCGCAGACCGACGAGTCCGCCCGGACCCAGGGGCTTTGCAAGCCATTCAATCGGAGTCCGTATCGGTCCTGCGAATCTCGGCTGAACGGCCTGCACGGCGCGAGCAATCTGAGCATCGGCGCAGCGTGGCAAGTCGGTGCTCAGCGCAGTATTCCGGTATGAACGTGGCCAACCGGCAACTGGCGATGGTCTGCTCCCCAGAATCTGGACAGTGTTGAATAGAGACCTCGACTCACTCCCAGCCTCCCCG
>NZ_BMQM01000083.1 GCF_014648115.1 Deinococcus seoulensis | reverse complement strand
GTGGCGGTAGGGCTTCCGATCAGTCACAGCTCACCAGCCTACCTGCGTTAAGTTGCCAGAACCCTCCGTGCAGCGGACATTCGGGTCCTGTACGCCGACCGTGAATTCGTCGGCTATGACTGGATTCAGGGACTGGCGCGCCGTGGAATTCCCATCTGCGTGCGACTGAGGAGTGACACGCTGATGGACGACTGGACCGCACAGGACTGGCTGAGTCGTTTGCAGACCGGCCATGCCGGTCTGCTGGTCGATGACACGGTGGTCTACGGGCAACCGATGAATGTGGTTCTGACGCACACGCGAGATGGTGAGGCTCTGATCATCGCCAGTAACGCGAGGTCAGTGACAACGATCCAGACGCGATATCGCCGGAGGTTCCTGATCGAATGCCTCTTCAGAGCACTGAAGAGCAAGGGCTTTCAACTGGAGGGGACGCACATGACGCTCCACGATCACGTGGAGCGCCTGCTGTGCCTGCCCTCGCTGACCTACACGTGGTGTGTGCTGGTCGGGATCACGTTGGACTGCCCGAAGAAGGCGCATGGTCGCCGGGCGTGGAGCGTGGTGAAGATGGGCTTGCGGGAACTGGTCCGGTCGTTCAGCCGGGAGTCATCACGCCTGTGTGACTTGATCCACCTGTTGGTGCCGTCCCAGACGAAATCGCCGGAAAGTGTCGGGTACTGAGGATCGGCACGGTGGCGGCTTCGCTCGTGGTCGTGCTCCGCCAGAACCAGTCAAATTTTGGGCTCGTCCCCTTCTGGCGGCGCTCATCAGCGGTAGCTTGTACCTGATCTGGTCTGCCCGGAAAGCGCAAGCGCACCACGAAGCCATGGACGCGCGGGTGGAGGAGCGCCTGAGCGCGATTGACGAGGATCTGCGCCTTGCGCGCACCCATCCCAGGCAGCACGGCCAGGCGCTGCGCCTGCACTTGGAAGCAGAAAAGCGGTCCGTGCAGGCACAAGTGGCGTCTGTGAGCGCCGGCCAGTTGCCCCCTCGGTTGGTGCCGAGGCCCAGGCCAACCCTCACTTGGGTGCCGGAGGTCCGCCGTCCTGAGCAGGCCAGTACCACCCTACCAATCCAGGCGACCACCCCCAGGACCAGCACGGCCCCCTGACGCGGTCAACGGGGTCCAGCAGTTCCGAGTCGCCCAGCAGTGGTGACGCGTGCTATGCCGCTTTGCTCCTGCAGGACGTCCCCCAGGCGGGCGCGCCTGCCCCGAGCGAGGACCGCCCCAGCCCGTCCATCCCGGATTCGCCCAGTCCGGGCGACAGTGACTCGTCCAGCACTGGGAGCAGTGACAGTGGCAGCTTGTCCCCCACCGACAGCGGTGGCAGCTGGTGAGGAGGCCCTGATGGGCGTGCACCGCGTGTGCGAGTGGTGCGATGGGTTGAAGAAGATGCTGCAGTGGCCCTGGCCACGTTGGGTGACCTGTCCGGTCTGCCGCGGATCTGGAATTCAGTTACTCGACCATGGCGGCCAGCCCATACGCCGCGTGCCTGAACCCCGGCCCGTCCTCCCGACGCCATGCCGGTGTTGTGGCGCCCAGGGGCCCTGCTGGACCGGTTGCCCCATGGGGCAGCAGCAGCGGTGAGGGGCATCAGGAGAGTGCGCACCTGGTGACTGAGCTGAGCCTGTGTTCTGTGCTCCTTCAATCAACAGTTCGGACACGCTGTCACGCAGCGTGCCCGGCCATGGTCCTGAACTGCTATGGGTCAACTGACATCTTTCAGTTTTCGAAAAGGACGTCCAGCACGGCTTCTGACCTCAGAATGAGGGTGTG
>NZ_BMQM01000082.1 GCF_014648115.1 Deinococcus seoulensis | reverse complement strand
GGCTGGAAGTGCTGCCTGCTGATGTGCGGGTAGTACGCGACTGGGACGGCCCGCAGCCCGCCCACCTGAAGGACTGCAAGCGTGGTCAGGTGCAGATGTTCTCGGCCAAGTCGGCCAGCCGGTTGACCCGCATCGCCCGGAACGCCTCGCCCGCCCTGGTGTCTCAGTTCTGCCTGACGTACCACCAGGCCAACCCGGACGGCGTGACCGCAAAGAAACACCTCGACGCCTGGCTGAAGGCGCTGAAGCGTGCTGCGCCTGGTGTCGGCTACCTGTGGATTCTCGAATTCCAGAGTCGGGGCGTTCCGCACTTCCACGTCTGGCTGACGGAACCGTTCACGGAGGCGCTCTGGAAGGTCATGGGGGCCGCCTGGAACCGGATAGCGGAACCGGATAGCCCAGAGCATCTCTGGTGGCATACAGAGGAACGCAGGGGCCGGGACGGCAAGCTGCAACGGTCGTTCCTGAACTGGGACATGAAGGGCGCGGGGTATCTCCGGAAGTACATGAGCAAAGAGGCGCAGAAATGCGTGCCTGACGGGTTCGGCTGGGTTGGTCGGTTCTGGGGGGCTTCGCGCGGGTTGGTCCCGGACCCTGTGACCATCGAGGCGGAGGACCTGACCGCGCCCATCGAGGACGTGACTCGTACCATCTCCAAGTGGGTTGAGGCCCGTCGGCGGCGTGGTGCTGCTGTTGCCCGGAAGATCGCGGCTCAGAAGGGCCGGGAGGCCAAGAAGATCAAGCTCCGTCGTACTGCTCGCGCCTTGGAGACTTCGGGCTGGTTGAACAATGCGGCCCCGGCTCTGATGCAGATTCTCGACCGGCTCGATCCGCTGGTTCCTGGCGGATAAGGGCACGCGTGCGCGGCCCGTCCGTGCGCGCGTGCGCGTAGCTGTCTGGAACAGTGAGAATACCTGTCATATGCGTTTCACGTGAAACATGTATGACAGGTTACGTTGCTTCACGTGAAACATGTGTGATCGATATTGTATGGTTGGTGGATGGAAAGAGAATCCGCGTTTGGGACGGTAGAAAATGATTCCTCCGAGTTCGTGTCTGATGATGTGATCGAGGGAACCGGCTACATGTGTACCGGCTGCGCGATGCCTGTGGAATCGGGACCTGTTTCCGACTGCTGCGGCTTGCCGGTTGTGGATTCGGACTGATGCCGGTTTCCTCCACCAATAAACACATGGGCGGTCGCGGTCTGAAGGCCGGACAGAATAAGTACGAACGATTCACCGCCAGCGTCCCGCCTTACGTCCTGGCGGCGCTCGATAAGTACGCGGAGGCCAAGGGGCTGAACCGCTCGGAAGCACTCGCGGAGATGGTCACCCGCCACGAAAAGATGTGGCCCACACGGGAAAAATAGCTGTCATATAGGTTTTAAACCACATTCCAGAGCGAGGCCCGGAGCTGACCCCCACCTGTCAACAGGGGTGGGCCACTTGCTTGGCCTGGAATGGGAGGGGCCCGCAGTGACATCTTTAGACAGGCCGGGAGGGAGGGGGGCCACTGCACCTTCATTCCGTCGCTTCGTCCTCGTCGCCTCTCCCCCTCCCTTTCGGGCTGCCCGCAGGGTGCCGCTGTGAGGTGGGGCCTATTCCGGGCTGGCCTGTTCTCCTGGGGGCGCTCGACCAGACCAGCCGGCAGCAGGCGGCATGTCCTGGTTGTTCCCGGAGGGGCTGTTTGAAAGTCAGTCCGGCGACCGGGCGCGGCTTTGCCGCGAGACGTGTTCCTGGTCCTGCCCGCCTTCATCAGTGTTGATCTCGGGATGCGTTCCGGGCGGGGCCTCGTACTCTGCCGCGCCCCCGGCGGTTCGATACCCCCGCCGCTGTCTATACCTTTCATACCGGTTTATTTTTGCCGTGCTGGACGTGATTTCCTGACAGGCCCCTTTTCCCCCTTGGTAAGATGCGAAATATGCTTCACCCTGGGCTGGTACACTCTGGCCACTTCCCTTTGGTAGCCCCCCGGAGACCCGACGAATAATTGGCCGATGGCCCCCTGAGACCGGCAGGGATTGC
>NZ_BMQM01000081.1 GCF_014648115.1 Deinococcus seoulensis | reverse complement strand
TGTCTCAAAGATTAAGCCATGCATGTCTAAGTATAAGCAATTATACAGTGAAACTGCGAATGGCTCATTAAATCAGTTATCGTTTATTTGATAGTACCTTTACTACTTGGATAACCGTGGTAATTCTAGAGCTAATACATGCTAAAAATCCCGACTGTTTGGAAGGGATGTATTTATTAGATAAAAAATCAACGCACTTCGGTGCTCTTTGATGATTCATAATAACTTTTCGAATCGCATGGCTTTACGCTGGCGATGGTTCATTCAAATTTCTGCCCTATCAACTTTCGATGGTAGGATAGTGGCCTACCATGGTTTCAACGGGTAACGGGGAATAAGGGTTCGATTCCGGAGAGGGAGCCTGAGAAACGGCTACCACATCCAAGGAAGGCAGCAGGCGCGCAAATTACCCAATCCTGACACAGGGAGGTAGTGACAATACATAACGATACAGGGCCCTTTCGGGTCTTGTAATTGGAATGAGTACAATTTAAATACCTTAACGAGGAACAATTGGAGGGCAAGTCTGGTGCCAGCAGCCGCGGTAATTCCAGCTCCAAGAGCGTATATTAAAGTTGTTGCAGTTAAAAAGCTCGTAGTTGATCTTTGGGCTTGGCTGGCCGGTCCGTTTCTAACGAGTACTGGTTTTCAGCCGAGCCTTTCCTCCTGGTTAGCCTCTGTCGGCTTGTCCGGCAGTTGTGATCCAGGACTATTACTTTGAAAAAATTAGAGTGTTCAAAGCAGGCGTTTAGCTCGAATATATTAGCATGGAATAATGAAATAGGACGTATGGTTCTATTTTGTTGGTTTCTAGGACCATCGTAATGATTAATAGGGACGGTCGGGGGCATCAGTATTCAATTGTCAGAGGTGAAATTCTTGGATTTATTGAAGACTAACTACTGCGAAAGCATTTGCCAAGGACGTTTTCATTAATCAAGAACGAAAGTTAGGGGATCGAAGATGATCAGATACCGTCGTAGTCTTAACCATAAACTATGCCGACTAGGGATCGGGTGTTGTTCTTTTTTTTGACTCACTCGGCACCTTACGAGAAATCAAAGTTTTTGGGTTCTGGGGGGAGTATGGTCGCAAGGCTGAAACTTAAAGGAATTGACGGAAGGGCACCACCAGGAGTGGAGCCTGCGGCTTAATTTGACTCAACACGGGGAAACTCACCAGGTCCAGACACAATAAGGATTGACAGATTGAGAGCTCTTTCTTGATTTTGTGGGTGGTGGTGCATGGCCGTTCTTAGTTGGTGGAGTGATTTGTCTGCTTAATTGCGATAACGAACGAGACCTTAACCTACTAAATAGTACTGTTAGCTTTTTGCTGATATAGTTACTTCTTAGAGGGACTATCGATTTCAAGTCGATGGAAGTTTGAGGCAATAACAGGTCTGTGATGCCCTTAGACGTTCTGGGCCGCACGCGCGCTACACTGACGGAGCCAACGAGTACTATCCTTTGCCGAGAGGTATGGGTAATCTTGTGAAACTCCGTCGTGCTGGGGATAGAGCATTGCAATTATTGCTCTTCAACGAGGAATTCCTAGTAAGCGTAAGTCATCAGCTTGCGTTGATTACGTCCCTGCCCTTTGTACACACCGCCCGTCGCTAGTACCGATTGAATGGCTTAGTGAGGCCTCAGGATTGGTTTAAAGGAGGAGGCGACTCCACCTTGGAACCGAGAATCTGGTCAAACTTGGTCATTTAGAGGAACTAAAAGTCGTAACAAGGTTTCCGTAGGTGAACCTGCGGAAGGATCATTAATGTTTAATTTTGTTTTCTAGTGAAAGGCCTGCGCTTAACTGCGCGGCCCCCTAGAAACAAAAATTATACACATTGTTTTTTGTTTTGGTTCTTTCTTCGGAGAGGATCAAATTAAAAATTTAAAACTCTTCCTCTTCAATTTACTTTGAAAGGAAATGTATTTTTATTTATTTTTAGTCAATAACTTTTAAAATTAAAAAGTTTAAAACTTTCAGCAACGGATCTCTTGGTTCTCGCATCGATGAAGAACGCAGCGAATTGCGATAAGTAATGTGAATTGCAGATTTTCGTGAATCATCGAATCTTTGAACGCATATTGCACTCTATAGTATTCTATAGAGTATGCCTGTTTGAGCGTCATTTCATTCTAAAAACCTTTGGTTTTATTATTGGAAGTTTATGTTAGTTACTTTGT
>NZ_BMQM01000080.1 GCF_014648115.1 Deinococcus seoulensis | reverse complement strand
AGAGGAGCGGTCAAAGGTGTCTGTTTGATGCCGCAACTATAATCTATTTAATCGGAGTCCGTATCAGTCGCTCACGCGGCAGCAGGAACGAGTCGAGGTTCCGCGCGTCCCGCCCAGCCGCGCGGGTCAGGTGCGTAGGGTCCAGGTAATCCGGCCCCAGCTTGAACGGCTGCACGCGCAGCCCACGGGCACCCAGGGCGAGGCACAGCAGCGAGGCGACAGTCGTCTTGCCGCTGCCGGAGTGCGCGGCGGCGATCACCAGCCGGGGCATGACGGGCACGCTGTCTCGGTGCGGCACGCCCTAGTACTCGATGCCGGTCTGCGCGCCGATACCCGCCTCGTAGGCGTGCTTGACGGGCCGGATCTCGCTGACCGTGTCGGCCAGGGCGATCAGTTCCGGCAGGGCGTCCCGCCCGGTCACGACCACGTGCAGAAGCGGGTCACGCGCCCGCAGGACCGCCTCGACCTCCGGCCAGGGCACCCAACCGTACGTCAGGGCGTACGTGAACTCGTCCAGCACGATCAGGTCGTGCTCGCCGCTCTCGATGGCGGCGCGGGCCAGGGACCAGCCGTGCGCGGCCATCGCGGCGCTGTTCTCCAGGTCCTTCGAGCGCCACGTGAACCCGTCACCCAGCCCCTCGTACGGCACGCCCAGCACGTCCAGGGTGCGGTGCTCGCCGAATTTGGCGCTCTCGTGCTTCAGAAACTGGAACATCCGCACGCGCAGGCCCCGGCCGTGGGCGCGCAGCATCAGGCCCAGCGCGGCGGTGGTCTTACCCTTGCCGTTCCCGGTGTTCACGATCAGCAGGCCCCGGCGGCCCCGGCTGACGCCTTCAGCCTTGCGGTGCGCGTCACGGGCCGCCGCGAGTTCCTGCATGGCCCTCTCGCGCCGCTCGCGGGTGGCCGGGTCCAGTTCCGCCGTCATTTCAGGGCCTCCGGGTGAATGAAGCGGATCAGGGCGCGCAGCGCGTCCGGCAGGCGCGGCCCCGGACGGCTCAGGGCGTCACGTTCCTCCGGCGTGGGCGCAAAAACCCGCCCCGCCTTCACGGCCTGCAGTCCGGCCCAGCCGGGACGCCGGCGGGCGTCGTCGAGGGTCAGGCCGATCATCACCTGCGGGTTGCTGTTCACGATCCGTTCCGGGTCGAGTTTCGGGAAGTCGCCCAGCGCGGCCGGCACGATGGTCTGCCCGCCCGCCCTGGCGATCAGCGCCCCGATGAACGAGTTCGGCCCGACCGAGTACGGGCTGGGGTCGATCTCGTAGTACATGCTGACCTTCGGGAGGCGCAGCACGCTGGCCTGCAGTGCGTTCAGCTCGGCGCGCATGGACGTGGTCAGCCGCGTGGCTCCGGCCTCGTGGTTGGTCAGTTTGCCGATCACCGCGATCTTCTCGAACACCTCGTTGAAGGTCTGCCCGGTGCCGCCGTACACGGTCAGGCCCGCCTGCGCGAGCTTCTCGGTCAGGCGCGACCCGCTGGACTCGTCGGCCAGCACCAGGTCGGGTTTCAGGGCCACGATCGCCTCAAGGTCCGGCTGGTAGGCACTGCCGACCTTCGGAAGCCTGTCCACGGCGGCCTTCGGGTAGTTGCTGAAGCGGTCGACCGCGATCAACTGCGCGCCGGCCCCGATGGCGATCAGCGTCTCGGTGTGGCTGGGCAGCATGGACACGATGCGGCGCGGCTGGGCGTTCAGGGTGACGCGGCGGCCCAGGTCGTCCGTGACGGTCAGCGGGTAGGTGGTGGCCGAGGCGCTCTGCATGGCGCCCATGAAGGCGGCGATCAGCAGGGCAGCGCCGGGACGGGAGGGGCGGAAAGTCAGGTGGGACATGGGAGGAACTCCAGTGCGTACTGGGACGGCAGCGGGGAGCGGGCGCACAGCATGAAAAACCCGCTCCAGCCGGGGGCCAGAGCGGGAACACACGTGGGCAGGCCCACGGCTGGGTTCAGGGTCACTCATGTCACGGCCCTCTGACGGCGAGAGGTGCCACGTACGCGCCGACAATCGGCGTGAACGGGCGTCCCTGAGAGGCATTCGGGCTCACCACGATCCAGTGCTTCGACTGGCTGGCATACCGCTGCGCGACAGCGCCGGATTCTCACCGGACTTCCCCTACCTCAGGTGCCGCCCAGCCTAAGTACAGCGCATTTAAGATTCAGATAAATCGAGTTCCGAGAATCTTGAGACCCGTCAGCAGA
>NZ_BMQM01000079.1 GCF_014648115.1 Deinococcus seoulensis | reverse complement strand
CCCTCATTCTGAGGTCAGAAGCCGTGCTGGACGTCCTTTTCTAAAACTGAAAGATGTCAGATAAGCGACGTCCCTTCGCTTCATTACCGGAGGTCAATATGCTCAGCAGAGTTCTGCAGATTCTGGCCGCTTTCCTTGCTCTTCCTGTGGCAACCGCTCAATCCAACTCTGTCAGCAACGGCACTCAGGCTGATTTTTGCGCCGCTTCCTCCTATCAGGTACTCGGACAGGCCTGGCGCGTCGATTTTTCTACAGGAGGATTGATTCCACGGGCCACATATCTTCCTCCAGACACCGTTAAACCTCCCATCCTGAAGGATGTCTTCAAAGGGCTTCCGATATCTACTACGTCAACTATGCCAAATGCAACCATCGTTGTCGTCGACAACTTCTCACCGATTACAATACGGTCCAAGCGGAACGCCCCTGCTTCTACCGGACAGATCGTTGATCTCGAAGTCCGACATGGCGCGCTCGTGCGGCAGCACATCGTCAGCCTGTTGGAAAGCGACGGGTTTAAGAACATGCCGACTGGCTCTGAGAGCTGGAGGCGGGGAAATCAGACCGTTACCATCCGCACTCTGGATTACAGTGCTTTTAAGGGCGAAAGTGCTCAACTGACGAGACAACTCAATGCCACGCTGGATAACATCAAAGATCCTGTCGTGCTCCTGAACATGAGTTTCGTCCTTCTTCGCTGTGAAGCCCTCCAGGCCATTCAAGAGCGTAATCAAAGGTCCCCGGAACAACGGTACACGACTCAGAATTACCTAACGGAAATCGCCAGCCAGCGTAAGATTTCTTCAGACCAGGCTTTCCGGTGGACGTTTGAGGTGCCTGCAGACAACCCTCTTCTCAAGAAGCTCGCCGAGTGGCAGCGAACATTCAGCAAACGGAACCGCACCTTCCTCGCCGTCGCCTCCAGCGGCAATCACGGCGCCAAGGTTCCCTCCGGACTCCTGATGCCGGCCAGTCTTCCTACGGTCATCGGCGTGGGTGCCACCAACTGGCAGGGTGGACCCCCTGGCTTGCCCCAGGAAGGCAACTGGTCTTCCCCAGGAGACACGCAGGCAGTGGGTGAATGGTACACGCTTCCACCGACTACGCTTGCCGCCGGGTGCTCGCCCTCTTCTGCCGCTCCTCTCTGCGTCGCCACAGCCGCCGACCTCAGGGATTGGCCGAACCTGGCTTACCGCGGAACGTCCTTCTCTGCGCCGGCCATCACCTCACTTCTCGCAGTACGGTGGACGCGAAGTTCCAGTAGCCTTTGCTCACCTACCTCCATGCGTCCAGCCGTCATCCAGTGCCGCGGGACCTGCTCCATTGGCGCACCAACCACCTCTCCCAGACCTGTGATCTCAATTCCGTTCTCCATTCCCCGCTGTTAGAAGTCGACGCAGTGGGGCGGCCGTGCCTGGTTTGCTCCCCAGAATCTGGACAGTGTTGAATTGAGACCTCGACTCATGCCTGACTCTCCACATCGCCCCGTCCAGTTTTTGAGGTTCAAACCAAGTCAGGATGATCCCGGTGGTTCGGACGGCCATGACCCCTCACGCTCATTTGCGCTGACCTGCCGTCCACCTGCGCGGTACGCTGCCCGTCATGACCGAACGGGTCCAGCAGACCAGACGCAAGGCTCCGCTTCCGCAGCGGACGCCGGAACAGATGGGCGTGCCAGTGGCCCCGGAGCCCCTCGCCGTCCAGCGGCAGGCCCTCAAGAAGCACGGCGCCCGCCCACAGACCGCGCAGCGACACGCCGCCGGACCAGTGCTCCGGGCCGCCAGCCTGGACCGCCAGGAACACGCCCGCCTCGAACAGGAGCGCGCCCACGTCCAGCGGCAGGTCGCCGCACTCGGTGAAGTGACAGCCGTGGAGAGGCAGGCGGAGCCCCGCCCCGTTCCCAACCGGCCCGCCACGCCCGCCGAGTGGGTGACTGTGATGCGCGCCCGGGCCGAAGAAGTCCAGGGACGACCGCTGGATTCCCGGAGCATCGCAGCCTTTACTTCACTTCAACGGCAGGTGGCACAGACGCTCGCGCAGGGGTTCCGCTCAGACCGGGGCGACGCCCAGGCCCGCTACGCCACGTACGGTGAGCACCTCGCCACCCTGCAGCGCCATCCGGTCAGTGCGCCGGTCGCCCGGGTGGTGCTGGGCCTGGTTCCCTCTGCGGAGCGTCTTCCCCTTCAGCGGGCGG
>NZ_BMQM01000078.1 GCF_014648115.1 Deinococcus seoulensis | reverse complement strand
GGTGGCGGTAGGGCTTCCGGTCAGTCACAGCTCGGCAGCCTATCAGCGTTAAGTTGCCAGAACCCAGCCCAAAAAAAACGGGCCGGATGTGGTCACGGCCTCGGGTCGGGGTAGCGTGGTTCAGGTCAGGGTGTCGGGTAGGATGACAAGCAAAAATTTAGACCCTTCCAAAACTTGGCAAGCCTTGGAAGGGTCTGCGGGGTCGAGTCAGTGCGTCGCTAGCACTTTGATAATTTATCGACAGGGATGGAAACGGTAGCTTTGGGGCCGATTATGTGGAGAGTGCGTCCTGATATTTTGACCTTTTTCGGATTATTCAGAACACTCCAAGATGGGCCAGGCCAAAATCGACCACGATAAAGCACCTTATGATTATTAAGACATCTGACTAACAAGAACTGAGACCCAGGCCCAGAGTTGGAGAGATATCCCTTGCTACTATTTTGGCCTATCAACTCTACTTGGTAGCCAAAATCTGTCAAGCTCATCTGGAACGCATTATCTGGTCTTGAGCAGCTAATCAAAAGCACAGAACAGACTATAAGATAAGGCGACTTTGATATGGAACGGAATCCTAATATCTGCCGGTCCATGTCTCCGTGTACTTCTGTCCAAATGTAATATAACTATTGTCGACGAGCACTCCGCCACGTGCACCAATAACACACCAGATATTTCTCTCAGTGCTGAAAAATGTACACACTTGTCCGCCAGCGGGTTCCGTTGTCATATACGGCCAATTGACCGCACAGGTGTAGTACTTTTCGGGCTGACCAACATACCATTCACCAACACTCGGATTAGGATTGCCCGAACACAGGTTGTGCTGTAAGGTTCCCCAGGTCACTTTAAAACTGGTATTCATCGTCGAGTTGCGTTGTAACTCCACGACAGCATTGTAGATACGCGAAGGTACAATGGCAGATGCGTTCCAAGAGCCAAAGCCATGACTCAATCCCCCACCTTCTGAAACGCCAGAGGTTGGGCAGTCATCATACGGTTCCGGAAGGTCACTCCGTGATATGCAACCCTTATCCCAGACACTCAAATAACCAGTGTCAACAAAGTCCATTTCAAAGATACCGGGATGCGTTTTATTGTCACCCCTAGCTGGGCCGATCCACCACCCTCCGGGAGTATCCCATGCCAATGTGAAACGGATGTCATCCTTGTAAGTTCCTCTATTGTTGGGTGTGTAGTACACGGTGCCGCGTTTAGGGAAGGGATCTCCATTGCCCGATATGGCTTGAGCGCCCATATTTTTCTGTTGACCAGGGCGTAGCTTTAGAACTTGTCCCTTCTCGAACTTCGAGATCAGTTTTGCGATCTCTAGATTACTCATCTTGCTATATTCATCGCGCCTTGCGAGATAGTCTTTGCTGGCTTGGGTAAATTGCGAAGGAATCATAGGAAGTGCCCCACTGTCAAGCATCAGAGAATTATCCTCGATGCCAAGTACAGGAGACTTAGAGACGAAATCTTGAAGCTGTGGATTACTACCCTCTACCTGCAACCCATAAATTATTGCCCCTGACCGTGAGGTGTTTGCGTCCCTAAAATCATCAATTCGACCAACAAGTTCAATAATTGCATTTCTGTTTTTTGGACTCTGCTCCATATATTTTTTCGTCTGTCCCACATTCCTTATATCAAGGTCTTCCGACGTACCCGTAATCATGGATAGATCTGTAGCGAGGTTACTCAAAGTATTCTGTGACTGATTTCCTAGAAACTCACGTAAACGATTCGCCATATCTTGACCACTCAGGGATATAGGAAATGAAGCAACTCCCTGGGCAACAGGGCTTTTGTAATACACAGCACGTACTTTTACGCCGGAGGCAGAGGAAATTTGAGCAAGTTCATCCAAGGTCATTCCGCCAGATAGACTTACTCCCACCCTACTTACTGGGGATGACTGAGCTTTTATAGTGGAAAAATAGGATGCATGAGGCTTCAAACCCCAGTGCTGCGCATCATCTCTTTGAGGTAGCGTGCTCTCTACAGCACCTGTGAGTAATGGCTCGGATGCTTGTTTGAGTTGCCCACATGCGGTTAACATAAGAGCCTATAAAGTCAGAATAGTTACTTTATTCATATGCATCTCCTTACCGGTCACACCTCGACTGGCGCTAGTCTTATAAGGGATCATAGCTATACAGAGGCCTGTTTACCTCCCAACTTGTCTCACTTGACCTTAATAGAACTTTATCAATTTCTAATAATTTGAGGGTTCTGGCAACTTAACGCTGATAGGCTGCCGAGCTGTGACTGACCGGAAGCCCTACCGCCACC
>NZ_BMQM01000077.1 GCF_014648115.1 Deinococcus seoulensis | reverse complement strand
CCCTCATTCTGAGGTCAGAAGCCGTGCTGGACGTCCTTTTCTAAAACTGAAAGATGTCAGATAATAGACATCTTACGAAAGTGGCTTGTTAGGCCGCCCAGGCTCTCCGCTTGTGTCACTTGCAACGAGGAATTCCGGCGCGGATTTAGAGGTCGGCAGGACTTTCACGCGATGCTCAATGGAATTCAAGTAGTAAAATTTGACAAAGGATAATGTTTTATTCCGAAGAAAAATTATAATATTTTTCACTTCTCTACTACTTCACTTAGAAAAAGTAGGCTTACCATTTAACCTGAGCACTTCCACGCCATTATGGATAGTGTGCCGTACGATCCACTCTCCAGGCCGTTGTGGATTTTTTGAGAGCTCAATGGTTAGCACCGGAACGGGATTAGCGCTACCTAAATCACCCTTTTGTGCCGGCAAAGTTAGGTTGATTGGAGTGAACGCTTTTCCGAAAGCAGTGAAAGCTAGCGTTGTAGTGATCGGCCCAGCACTGTAGTGATCCTCATAATAATTGACAGCGAAAGTAAATTTGCCCTCAGTCAAGGCCTCACAGGAAGCCGTGTAATGCTCTGGGCCGGTTCTGTAGCGATCATCCCAATCGAGCTCCCCAAAATCACCTTGTTGGTTATTGAAGTACACCATATTACCATTGGGCTCGATAGTATGAAGATCAATATCGCCGCGTCGGTTCCATATCAAAGTAGCAACCAATGGTCCTACACTGCCTCTTCTGGGGGTTGAACTTAGTACGGTGTTTTTGATCATCTGAGTTGTTGCTTTACTAATATCCAGCAGAGAATTCGGGGCATATTTAACGAATGAAGGGTCCCCTTTAGTGAGATCTCTGGCTGCACTATCGTAAGTGCCTAGATAAATGGCCGTCATGCTATGACCACCAATTCCGAATTTATTATCAAGAAGATAGTAATTGGTTTCATCTTCCGATTTCAGATAATTAGGAGGGGTTGTCGGCGATAGAGTGATTTTTCCGCCGATACGCGCCAGCAGCATGGCATTGTCGCCCTCCCAGGTAATATGATTGCCATATTTACCACCCACAAATCGACCATCAGCGGAAGTGGGAAGTGCAATATGAGCAATGTTAAATTGTGTAGCAATAAAAGGAGGGTTAGTTACTTTAGCTTCTTGTGCCAAATCCTTAGCCAGGGCATTAGCATAGAAATTTCCTTGACTATGAGCAACCCAAGTTAGCGCGCGGCCTTGCATCAAGATGGATCGACTCTGATTGAGCATGATATTATAGGTCCTTCGATTATCCCGCTCTATAATATCCATGTTCGTCTCAGAAAAGTAGGTTTTCCCAATAAAATCTAAAACGATAGCCGCCTCCGGAGCGGTCAGTGCCGTATAAGTTTGCGCAGTTCGATGGAGCATTCGGAATGGAAGTTTGGTGTTTTCTACTATATCCCACACCTGATCGTACGTCAAATTGGGCAATTTGTTTTTAAGGGAAAAAACTGTATTTTCAATCATATCATTTGCAAAACCACTACCCGCTCTGTTTAAACCATAGCTGTGATTATAAAATAAGGCGTATTTAGGTGCATGATTTACGGATTCTCCATTGGGATTGATCGCGGGCGGCTCAAATCCTTTCAGTCTATCTCGCATAGCCATCCAATTATCGTGTGCACCATTTGGGCTAACCATCATGCCATTAATGTGGGCAATAACATGGCCGGTAGTCTCATTTCCGCAGTAATTAATAGCTTCGGCAGCATTAAATCCCAGAAGTAGCGTTATCGAAGTGCTCAAAAAGATCTTATTCATTTTCTTGCTCCACAGCTAGTAGAATCTTCATCAAAAATAGCCCCAGATATTACACTACTGACCTTTTGATATGCCCTTGCGCGATTCTCATTATTTATAGTGCGCGACACTACAAACTCTCCAACTTCCTTCATTGCATCAAGTCCGAAATTATCATATATACAGGTTTTATCAATAAAAAAGTTAGTTGTGGCATCTACTTGAGCTTGCACTTGCTGAGGAGTTTTAAAATCCTGCTCACTTGAAATGAGTAGAGCTTGGAAACTACGGGCAACTTTGAGTGCTTCCTGCTCGAGGGGGCCATCATATTTCTCCGATATTTCTCTCTGAACATCATC
The DNA here is from genome assembly GCF_014648115.1 of Deinococcus seoulensis. Classification (NCBI taxonomy): domain Bacteria; kingdom Thermotogati; phylum Deinococcota; class Deinococci; order Deinococcales; family Deinococcaceae; genus Deinococcus; species Deinococcus seoulensis. The sequence continues at coordinate 580 of NZ_BMQM01000077.1, read as the reverse complement.
GCGTGTGCCGTCCTTATCTGTATCTTGTCCAGCAACACTGGGCTCATTCGCGCTGATGTCCGCGTTGTAAGTCTCTGCAGGAGACCCCGAAGTGCTACCTGAAGTGCAGGCTGTGAGAAGACTAACTGTCAATGCGAGGCATAACATATTTGGCAATTTTTGAATCATGGGGGAATATTAGATTCTCATTAACAGGGCGTGGGGCAGATTTCAGCGCTCAATGGGTGCACCCGTTTGGGGTGATTGACATTCGAATTTATCGGCGAGTGTTTTTAGCTATCCAGTATCCGCTCCAGAGATCTTCTATGCGTGGTTATGGCTGTGTTTTCAGTACCGGACATCTTTGATTTTTGATCGACTGAGACGCAGTTCGCTGATTCCTGCTCTGGGTCACATCCGTGGGTAGTTGGCTGGAACTATGCCCGACACCACTGAAATGGGAGCGTCCGGGGCGTATCCCCGGACGTGTCAAAAGAGCTCCCACTCGAACGTTTCGTCTGTCAGAACCCCGCCTGGCCAGTCCAACACCGCGCTCAGCAGGGAAACATCAAGCTCCGCCGACGATACGGCCCTCACCACC
>NZ_BMQM01000076.1 GCF_014648115.1 Deinococcus seoulensis | reverse complement strand
CCTTCAAGTTCGAGTCGCTGGACACCGGAGACACTGAAGATGGTGGCGGCTACGAGCAGTTCGTCTTGAAAGACCCCAAGATCTGGTACGCCGGCGTCTGGATCCAGGGGAGAAAGACGTCATCCTCGCGTGGTGCAGCGTCGTCAAGAAATAACCCGGACGACGGTCGCGATGAACCGCCCCTACCTTGGCCTGCGCTGAGGTGGGGGCGATGCTGTGTGGCCGGCGTGATGCCAGGCGGACAGTGAGGGTGACGGCGAATGTCGTGACGACAACACCCGGCCTGCGCGGAGCGGACCGGGTGCGTGAACTGTCAGGCAATCAGGGTTTGAAAGCGTAAGCGTAGGGCACGTAGTCCGGGGCATCCGTCGTGATGACCCACAGGGTACCGTCGGCCGACACGCTGCTCAGTTTTCCGTTGCCGCTCAGGAAGATGGCTGGCACGCGCTTCTCCACTTGGGCGGTCAGGGGGTTGTACAGCACCCATTCACTCAGGTACAGTTCGCCATCCATGTGGCTCACCTTGAGCCAGTGGCGTCCGGTGGCGTCCACGCCCACAACCTCGAAGTCCTTGACGGTCGCGCCGTCGATGACCACGTCGTAGGACGTGACCTTGCCTGCGGCCGGGTCGTACGCGGTCAGGCGGTACGGCACGCTTTTGGGCAGCCACAGCTTGCCGCCGCGTGCAAAGGCGGGGAGGTAGGCATTAATTCCCGGCAGGGTCAGGGTCGTGCGGGTCAGGGTGTCGGCGTCGATGCTGACCAGTTGCGAGGTGCCGCCCGACTGCGTGTAACCCCAGACGTGCGAGCCGTCCACGTCGAGGAGTTGGTCGTCCTGCGCGCCAGGAACGTTGCTGACCGTGTTGGTGGCGTAATCCAGGCGCTGAATGTTGAAGTACGAGACCCAGCCGCGTCCCTTGGGGTCGTAGTGCATGCCGCTCCCGGCACAGCCGGAGAAGCCCCTGGGGTCGGGTTTGACAGTCGCGCTGCCCGTCACGGCATCGAAACGCACCTGCGGGGAGCTCTGCTGCCAGATGCCGCCGTCCTCACCGGCGGTCAGGTCGCCGCAACCGTAGCCGGGATTGGTGAACGCGTCGTAGGTACCGTCGGGTCGCTGGCGCACCATGCCTTTGGTGGTGGTGTACCAGATGTTGCCGGCGTTGTCGGCGGTCATACTGCTAGTGCCTTCGACCATGCGGACCGGGGTGGGCATGATGGTCAGCGCGCCCCGCCTGCTGGTCACGTTACCGTCGGACACCTGCTCAGCGTTCACGGTCACGGTGTAAGTTCCGACGGGGACGGTGGTGGTGGGTTGAATGGTGAACTTCACGGTCACTGACTGATTGGGCGTGACGCTGACCGTCTTGGGGGCGACGCTCAGTCCGGCAGGCAGGCCACTGACGCTCACGCGGACGTCACCGGTGTACTCATTCGTGTACACGTAGACGGGCCACTCGGTGGACATATTCTGCGGCGCGACTTTGGTGGGAGCTTCCAGGCCAAGTTGTGGGACAGCCAGGGCGAGGCGGCCGATCTTTCCACCGCCGACGTCCATGCCAGCTTTCGTGGCCTGAATGATCAGGTCGCCGTCGAACGCGGCCCCGTTGCTGGAGGCGGTCAGCGTCAGGCTGGTATCGACCCGCTGGGCCTGCAGTGCCGTGCCGGACAGTTGGGTGCTCAGGCGCTTGGCGGTCACTGACTGCTTGCCGACGTTGGCAGGCAGATCAATTTCGGTTGGGGTGACGTCCAGGCCGTAGACGTTGCTGGTCAGGCGAATTCGGCCGCTGACCCCGCCATCCTGGAAGATGCGCACGGGTACGTTGACGGAGTCCCCGCGCTTCAGGCGCAGGTCGGTCTTGTTGACTGGGACGATCAGGACGTGATCCTGATACTTCACGAAGTCCAGTGAAGCCTGCGCGCCCGCTGGGGCGTTTACGATCCTCACGGCGTTCGTGGTCGGGTCGACGGTACCCTGGAGCAGGTTCCAGCCTGCGGTCATGGTGGCGTCGAAGTTCAGCGTTTCGCTCCGCGCAGTGCAGGAGGCAACGCCCTTAAGGGTCGCGGCGCTACTGGCGTAGATGTGCAGGTAGCCGGAGTCGCTGGCTGCGGCGTTCTCGAAGATCCGGCCCAGCAGATCGCCCTGGTTAGAGAACACCTGGAAGGCCGCCAAGTCGTACTTGGCTCCAGTGCCCTGGAAGCCGCTGGAGAGCGTGCAGCCGTCCAGGAGGCTCTTGGCTGGTGTGAGGTCAGGCAGTTTTGAGTTGACGGTGCCGCTGCTGGGAATGGCGCCCGGGGTCATGTCGGCAGAGGTATCGTTGTACACGAAGCGGGCTCTGACGTAGGTGGAGGTGTAGGGCCACGATGCCAACTGTCCACTGAGGTAGGCGCCTGATGAGGGAGCAGGCTCAATGGGGTCGACGACAGGCGAAGTGGTTTTTTCGCCACAGGCCACAAGCCCTGCCGAGCAGAGAAAGATGAGTAGATTTTGAGGGTGTAGTTTCATAGAACGTTCACATAGTAACAGCGGGCCGCAAGGCACGTTGACTTATGTGAGGTGCCCATCACAGCAGAATTCATGCGGGACTCAGTACCGGACATCTTGCCCTCAGGCCGCATCAGGAGCAGGAAAAGGCGAGCTGAAGAGTTCCGTGAACGGACCTCGTTTGGACGTCCCCCATCGAAGGGGGTAGTTGGCTGGAACTATGCCCGACAGGAAACGCCTTGAGGCCGTGACCGCCACGCTCGCAGTGTCCAAACGCGATCGGTCAGCCCAATCGCCATCGCCGGTGTGCGCTGCAGGTACCGTTGACGTC
>NZ_BMQM01000075.1 GCF_014648115.1 Deinococcus seoulensis | reverse complement strand
TTCTCTCCTTTCTTGGCGGGCAACCAGATCCAGTACAGCCACAACTGGAGGTCAGGGAGGCCAGAAAGCGTGACTGGGCACTGTTGGCGGGTGATGTCTTTCAGACGGTGCCCTTCTGTGGTTCTGCGATCCGCTCGCATCCCAATGGTGAAGTCCAGACCCAGGTCCCGAACACCGTGCATGAACGCCCTGCTGCTGAACCCTGCATCTGCAAGCAGATGCACGTGTTTGGTGCGTGTGCGCACCTCGGATGGGAGCTGCCGGACAAGCCGGAGTGCCAGGTCTGTCGGTGAAGGCGAGCCTTTCCCGCGCCAGATCTTGAAGCCCCAGGGGAGGCGAAGATCACCACAGCAGACGTAGAGCATGACGACATGGAGGCCACGAACACTGTTCAGGGTGTGGATCCAGCCATCCAGTTCAGCGAACGCGCCCTCCTTTGAGATGGAGGTCGTGTCAACGATGAGCTCGACGAGCGGTGGACGCCCGCGGCGTCCACGGAGGGAGTCCTGGAAGGTGTGTAGGGCGTGCTGGCGGATGGTTCGAATGAGGGTGCGCAACGACCAGTTCTGGTGGTTGAGGAACCGACTGATCGCGCCTGGGGACTTGGCGGTGGAGGCATGGAAGCGGGATATCCCAAGGGCTTCAAGGAAGCAGCTGAGCACCACCTGCATGTTGTCTCGATGCTGCTTACGGGAGCAGGCAGTCAACATGTCAGAATAAAGCTGTCCAGCGCGGTTAATCTTCTGTTTCACACCCTCATTCTGAGGTCAGAAGCCGTGCTGGACGTCCTTTTCGAAAACTGAAAGATGTCAGGTATCCATCGTGCCGCCTCCCGACGCAACCAGCAAGTGAGTGAGCGCAGAGGCTGTGCTCAGCGCGTTTGCCGTCGCAGACGGAGTCACCGCTCAAATCAAGATATTCGACGGCCCAGACGGTAAAAAACCGAAGATGTCCGGTACTGAAAGTTGACGGATGTACCGATTGCGAATCGAGCGTTCAAGAGCATTAAGGAGGTGGAAGCTGCCCTCTCGGAACGCTGTGTCTGGTTGGAAACTCAACCTGATCTGGTCACTCGTCACACGCTCTTCCACTGGTAGCCCTTGTTGGCTAATTAATCGGAATCCGTACCAGAGGTTCTTCAGAACCCTGAGGTTGCGGGGCGGCCCGGACCCAGAGCCACCAAAGACCAGAAAACGTGGCCGGCCGTCCTTATTAGAAGCACTCAAGAACGGCTGGCACGTCAGTTTTCACTTCATCCACAATCCTTGGCTGCCAGGTGGACCAGCAACTCCATTGATCCGTTGGTGAAAGCGCTCGGCCATGACATCAGCGGGTGGCGTTCTCGGGTAGTATTTGGGCCGACGTAGAGGTTGAGGGCCTGCTCACTGAGGGGGAAGTCGTTCTTCAGGTGTGCGTATGCCTGCGTGACCTTTTTGTCATGCAGGAATCCCCACCATCCCAGGAGGAGCGTACCGGAAAGTTCATAGGGACCGTATCCGGCGTTTTGCCCGGTTGTGGCGTAATTCCAGCGGTACAGTCCGTTCCACCCATCCATGTAGTTGGTCATCCGCGTCACGGAACTGTCTGTTGTCGAAGGGCGGAACATGACGAAAAACTGTCTGACGAGCCGGTCGTGGAGGTCGGTCAGGTATCCTTGCTGATCGGGCAGTACCTGTCCCATTGCCTGGAACGATTCAAGCCAGAGGGGATAGCGGTGGGCGTGGCTGGAATCGATGGTGACATCGGGTTTTGGTAGCTTGGGTATGTTTGTGCCCTTGTACAGATGTCCGGCCCAGGCTGTATCTGGGTAATCCGAGAGGATGCCGGGTTTGAAAATCACACCACCTGCGGGTGTTTGCGTGAGGAACTCATGGAGTGCGTCTCGGAGAAGCGGTGCAACGTCTCTTGAGTAGAACGTCTTGAATTTGGCAGAGGCCCCTGTGGCGTACAGGTCACTGGCGATTGCCATCAGAAACATGTCCTCGTCTGGCATCAGGCGGTAGTAGTCGTACTTTGGATCTTTGGTTTCAATGCGCCAGCGCAGGCGCTCCGATCGATTGGCATGTTGTCCGTCATACCACTTAACCGGGTCATTCAACCATTGCTTCATGACTTGATTCTCAATGCTCACCTTTAGCTTAAGATCACTGCTACTGATAGCGGAGTACATTGATTTTAGCTTCAGATATTGCGATAAAAAGTAGGTGAATTGGGTTCCATTTAGTGTGGCCGCCGATTCGGCCGATGCTCCTGACTGCATGTACCTCTCAACGAAATCATTAAATTCGCCCTGAGATTTTTTGTCACCGCTCAAGAAAGCAAAATGAAGCGGTTGCATAAGAACGTGTGCCGCATCGTAAATGTCTCTGGCTTGCCACAAAGGAGATTTAAGGAGCGGGGTCACTGTCCTGTTCCAGAGCCGCTGTTCAGGAGGTGTGAGCTCACACCCTGAAGCAATCGAGTCAGTCAAGAGGAGACAGCAACCCAGCACCAACAGGCGGATGCGCATCTCTAGAGTGTACTTGCAACCGCTGATTCCACACCGAACCAGGTCCTTCAGAACAACGCCGTCCAGGATCGTGGCGTTCCGGTTCTGATTTCAGGGCCACTCAGGTGGGTGCGCACATTCCACTTCTGCCTCTGCCTGATCTGTCAAGGGTTTAGTGGAGCCTCCGTTCAGGATGGGGGCCTGCTTCTCGAAGGCCGTTGGCGACCGATAGCCCAACGACGAGTGACAACGACAGTTATAGAACACCCTGACCGCCTGACAGATTTTATGAGATGAAGTGAAAACTGACGTGCCAGCCGCTCTTGAGTGCTTCCAACGAGGACGGCTGGCCGCGTTTTCTGGGCTTCGGTGGCTCGGGGTCCGG
>NZ_BMQM01000074.1 GCF_014648115.1 Deinococcus seoulensis | reverse complement strand
GAGGGCCGTATCGTCGGCGGAGCTTGATGTTTCCCTGCTGAGCGCGGTGTTGGACTGGACAGGCAGGGTTCTGACAGACGAAACGTTCGAGTGGGAGCTCTTTTGACACGTCCGGGGATACGCCCCGGACGCTCCCATTTCAGTGGTGTCGGGCATAGTTCGACTCTGTTGGCGAATTCAGGTGATGGCCCCCGGACTCCGCATTTCTTGTTGCCGAGTCGTGATGATCCGCCTCACCCAACAGCGGTTTTCGAATTCGCCAACAGAGTCTAGTTCCAGCCAACTACCCCCGATCGCGTACCGGCGAGTACGGCAAGCCTTCACCCGCGACCCGCAGGCCGCCCGCACTTCAGCAGCGGAAAACGAATGGGAGGGCCCAAACTGCAGCGACCTGCCAGCGTCCATCTGGGAGGTGCAACAGGCGATCGCCGGGATATTCCCCGGCGATCCAGTGCCTGACATCAGACTTGCTTGTGCAGCAGCCCAGCCTTCAGTGGCCTTGCCAATGACTGTGAAGTCAACCTAGATCACCGCTTCTGGGAGATCGGTGTAACTGCTGGCCTGGAGGAGGAACATACGGCGGTAATGCGAGTCACTGCGGGCCATCAACGTGGTGTGGTGCCCTTCCTCCAACACCTGGCCGCCACCCATAACGATGATGTGGTCAGCATGCCGGCACAAACTCATGCGGTGGCTGATGACGATGCCGATCTTGCCCTGGCACATTTGCCGGAAAAGTGCGAACGCTTCATGTTCTGTTTCAGGATCCAGTGCAGAGGTCGGTTCATCCAGCAACACCACAGCCGCCTCCTGCAATCTGGCCATGGCTCGAGCGATGGCCAGACGTTGCCACTGCCCCCCAGAAAGATCTGTCCCGCCTTTGAACTGATTGGACAACATTGTGCTGGTTCCCTGTTCCCACATGCTGACCTGGTCCGTGAGCCCCACAGCGGACAAGAGCCCACTGGCATCTGGTACTTCCTGCTTGAAGAACAGATTGCTGTCCACCGTGTCCTCGAATCGCCCGAAGTCCTGAAAAACGGCCGCGATGCGCTCACGGTACGCCTGCACGTTAATGCCCCGCAGATCCTGCCCGTTCAACTGAACGTGCCCCGCCGTGGGATCGTACAACCGGCACACCAGCTTCGCCAAGGTGGTCTTACCCGCACCGTTCTCACCCACAATGACGGTCAGTCGGTCCTGCTCAAACCGCGCGTGAATGCCAGTCAATGTTGCGCGCTCAGCCCCTGGATACGTGAAATGTACGTCCTGGAAGGCCAGCACATTCTTCGTTGCCAGAGGAACAACGCCCTGACCTGGCGCAATCTGACTCTGAAACTGTTTAATGTCCCAGAAAGGTTCAGTTGAGAGACCAGCTTGATAGACCTCGCTGCCTTGAAAGATGGTGTCCTCCAGGCTGCGGCGGAACTGAAAGATCAAGCCGGAGTAGAGGGCCAGATCACCGAGGCTGAACCGACCATCAATGTACTGGAACAACACAAAAATGTATGGCGCGGAGGTGCCCAGTGAACTGAGGATGGACCAGCCGATTGTTTTCTGCGCGCCGCGGCGCCGAACACGCTGCATTTGCGCCAGCACGTCCAGAGATTGATTCATCCAGCGGGTGATGAAAAACGGGGCGGCGCCGTACACCTTCACGTCCTTGTGCCCCTTGACGCCGAGGATGTTCGTTTCAAATATCTTGTTTTTTCGCAATGTCTCGGCGTGAGAACGCTCAACAGACCAACTTTCGTCCTCAATTTCCCCCTGGGCGTAGATTGACGGCACCGCAAACGCAAGCACCAGCAGCGGAATCCACCACGCCGCACCAAACAGCACCAGCAGGCTGGGCAAGAGGCCCGCCACACCAATGAACAGGCGGATGGCAGATGCGTTCAGCTCCCACAGTTTCTTGACCCCTTCTTCCGCAAGAAGGAGCGTGTCAAGTTTGCCTGGATCCTCGAAAATGGAGATGTCCTCAACAGCGGACACCCGCTCCATCAGGTCTTTCTTGGCAAAGTACCGGGTTTTATCCCGGAGGTTGTCCATGTAGAGGCCCATGACGGTCTGGAAGGAGTCCGTCACGATGTTGAGAACCAGATAGACCAGGGAGGCCATCAAAATGAACTGCACCGCTGCAGCCCGATCGGCACGGAAGGTGTCGATATGGTCGATCACATATTTGCTGACCAACAGAATCAGCAATGGACCGGTGGCATAGAACAGGTTGAGCAGCAGGATTTTGGTGACGTCGCCGCGAGCATGACGGGCGACATACGAGATGCCCCGCCATGACAACGACAGAGCCTGACGGCGTTCTTCACTGAGCCACATGTGATTCACCTTGAGCGAAAAGAGAAGCGGTACGGACCCCGGGACGCACCAGACGTCCACTGGTCACGAGTTGAAAATTGTCCAGGCCCGGGACCGAGACCATAACCTGCGTAATGCCAAAACCCAGTGTACAGCTGTGCGCAAAGACGGGAAAACCGTGTGTGAGCAAACGGTCCTGCACAGCCATCAGCACATCGTGCACCGTACCGTTGGGTGATGACCGCAAGGGAACTGGGTGGACAGAGCCCCGGTGCTGGAACGCAACCTCCCGATATGACAACAGGCGTCGGTACAGCTGAAAGGGGGCCACCCGTCTGCGGTGCTGCTGCTCCTCATCAAAGAAGTCTGCGCGGAAATGCCAGCTGGCATGGATAGCCTGCAAACATTCGGTCAGGGCACGGGTCAGGGCATGCGCAGCGCTCCAGGACGTGCCCCAACCATCGAAATACTGACCATCACACTGGGCAAGCGCACAGTACGTGGGGACGCCAAGGTTGGAGGTGGCATCAAACAGCAAGACCTTCGCCTGCATGTCATTCAGCGCTTCAAGGTAGGTGTGATGTTCAGGTTCAAGAGAGGCGCGGTCAAGGGGTGAGGCTTCACGGTGAAGCACCAGGCGGGTTACGAAAAGGGACTTGGCATCCCGTTCTATTTTTTCATTGATGGCATGCAGAAGAGCCTCTGGCTCTCCGACGCCAATGGCCGTGCCATTGTTCGACAGGTACTCGTACATGGCTGTATTGAAGGCGGCGTTCCGGGTTTGGCTCTTCCTGGATTCCAGGGAGCTGAGGGTGCTCTGATAAACTATCAGCATGCTGAGCT
>NZ_BMQM01000073.1 GCF_014648115.1 Deinococcus seoulensis | reverse complement strand
ATTAAGCTCAGCATGCTGATAGTTTATCAGAGCACCCTCAGCTCCCTGGAATCCAGGAAGAGCCACTGAAAGATGTCAGTTGATTGACTTGCAGAGCGTGGGCAGCTTCGGAAGGCTGAACAGTGCTGGTCCTGGGGGCTTTGCTTTCTACTCCAGTTTTGTATCGTCGTCATGCGCCATGGGGGCGCCGGAGTCCTTACTGCAGTTTGTAGTAGCCCGCAGGAATCTTCAGCATCAGCTGCTGGACCGCGTTGTTGAGCATCTGCGAGATGGCCGCTTCGATCTGAGGGCTCGATTTCGTCCCGATGTCGACAGGCAGCAGGCCAGACATGTTAAAGCTGTTGCCTTCAGCCTTGCCCTGCACCTGCGTCGCGCCGATCACACGGCGGGTCTTCGCATCGACAATTCTCAGGTCAATCCCGATCGTGCTGCTCTTCTGACCGACGGAGATCCCCAGGAACGAAATCCCGCCGCCGCTCGCCTCGGGTTCGTACTGCGTGATGGAACCGAAAATCAACAGTTCAGCACCCTGGAATTCGGCGCCGCCATTGAAGAAAGCCTCTTCCGTCAGCTGTCCCGTGTTCTCCCGTTCGTAGACTGCAAACTTACCCGTGTTCAGGAGTGCCGTGGTCAGGGCGTCCGCGATCCCCTCACCTAGATCCGTGTAGCACTTGGCCGCTTTGCACTTGAAGGTTCCGACAGCGATGTTGACTTGACCTTCGGGCAGGGCGGGTGCTGCCACGACAGGCGCGGCCGTGCTGGTGGCGGGAGCCGTCTGCGCCGCGGCAGGCATGATGAGGGCGAGGGTCAGGGTCAGGGCAGCAAAGGTCAGTTTGGACATAACGTACTCCAGGAAAAAGGAAAGAAGGCGATGGGATGAACAGCGGTGTAGGGGTTAGAAATCGCCGGTGGTTCCAGGTGCTGGCGGCGTGAACCCACCGCCCGTTGAAGTGGTGGGGCGGGGAGCCAGACCGGGAGTCCCCTGACTGCCCGGTGTCGCCTGAGCACGTTGGTCGAGCGGCAGTTCGTAACGGGCGACCACGCACAGCCCCTGGTTGCCCAGGCTCACGATGCGGTGTCCGGTGATCCGTCCGCCGCGGAGCAGGGCCTGCGCAGAGGTGCTGACACTGTCACGGACCGTTTCGACGGCCAGGTCGGACAGTTTCAGGTCGCCGCCGTCCACGACGCTGGCGGTGGTATTGCGGGTATCGATGCCACGGTCGACAGCGGTCCGGAGGCCGCCGAAAAATTCGGCGGCAGCCCCGTTGGCGCGCAGCTGTGCTTTCTGGATAGCGGGTGCCAGGGAGGTCACGCCACGGGCCTGGTACACCTGGGCCGAAACGATTGAAAACCCGTAGACCCGCAGGGTGTCGTTGCGGCCATCTCCATCCGCGTCGTAAGGCGCGGAGATAGGTGGAGCGCACTGCAACATCAGGTTCAGTGCGTCGGCCGGGTTCAGGTCTCCCGCTTGAACGGTGTAGGCGGCCTGAACCTGCTCGGTTTTCAGAAACTGCTGGGGAGTGACGGGAGCGTTGGAAGTCTGGGCAGCGGCGCAGCCCGCGTATAAACAAGCCATCAAGAAAAGGGGTTTCATCAGTTCTCCTGTCACTGTCGGTAGGTTACGGTCAGTTCGCCGGCACTCAGGCCTGTGACCTGCAGCCCGAGATCTTCGAGCAACTGCGCGAGCTCTTCCGGCGCGCCGTTGTATTCGACTTCGGCCAGCGCACCTGCGGTGTCGAACTGACGATTGAGTGCGGCGTTGACGCCCGCGCTGCCCCGCAGGGTAGCGAGGGTGTCATTGAGGGCCTTGAAGCTGGGGACGTTCGTGATCCGCACGGTGAAGGTGCGCCCAGCGGCTTTGCCATTACCGCTCAGCCATCCCAGCAGTGCACCTGGAAGGCCCGGGGTTGCCAGCTTCGCGACATTCTGCAGCGCCGTCTTGCCCGCCACGGAGTCAGTGGACGCGGCTCCTGTGCCTGTGAAGGCGTCACTGAAGATGATCTGACCCGTCGCCAGATCCACGATCTTGAGCTCCAGACGGGCGGTGTAGGCGCGCTGACTCAGGACAGCGCCGTACTCCTCGGCGAACGCTTCCCCCGTGACCAGCAGATCGGCCTTGAACCGCGTGGCCAGTTCACTGCGGGCCTGCGGATCGAGATCCCCACTGCGCAGGACGTCCCGCAGGGTGTTGAGCTCGCTCTGCTTGAGGTCGACGACCCGGTAACCCGCAGCGATCAGAGCCCGCTGAATCTCCGTTTCAGCTGCTGGATCAGGGGTCGGGCGGCGCAGGATGGATTCGGGAATCAGGACAATGATCCGGGGGTCGCCTTTCTGGGTCAGGAACGCTTTGAGTTCCTGTTCCAGGCTGGGCCGGGCCACGGTGACCCGCACGTTGACGGTGTACGTCCCGTTGTCCTGGTTCTCCGAAATCACCTGGGTGATGCGTCCGAATCCGTCTGCCCGCTTGATCAGGCGTTGTTGAAGTTGCTCGAACTCGTCGGTACTGCGCATGGTGCTCGAGGAGCTGATGTACGCGCCGAGCACTTGCTCGATTGCCGTTCGAATGGCGTCATTGAGGGCGGCCTGTCGGGCGGCGGCAGGGGTGGAAGTGATCAGGGCCTGACCGCGGACCTGAATGCTCTGTTCTGCGGGCGTGCTTACAGCGCCCACCAGATTGAGAGGGAGGGTACCGAAGCCTGAGGTCAGGAGTGTCAGACACAGCAGACCCCCTCTGCCTACGCGGTGACTCATGGTTCTCAAAATCATGGTGGTCAGTGTGGCAACTCACGGAAAGGGTACGGGGCGAATGTGACGCACCCACCCGACGGGGGGGGAGAGAGCAGCTTTTCGAAGTGCGAAAACGAGGAGGTGGCGGGCTCCCAGTCTTGGGGGCAACTGGGATCATCCATAAAACCCCTGCTCATCACCCTTTATGCACAACTCGTTGTGTCGGATGCCCTCTGGTAGAGGCTTTCTGATCCCTCTTCCGGCTCTCAACACAACGGCTCTGCTGACGGGGGCAACTCTGGTTGAAGCCGGACCTATGGCCACCACTCGTTTGAGCGTGAGCTGGAGACCCTATCCAACACTAGCCAGGTTCCATTAAGTACAGCGCATTTAAGATTCAGATAAATCGAGTTCCGAGAATCTTGAGACCCGTCAGCAGA
>NZ_BMQM01000072.1 GCF_014648115.1 Deinococcus seoulensis | reverse complement strand
AGGAGCGGTCAAAGGTGTCTGTTTGATGCCGCAACTATAATCTATTTAATCGGAGTCCGTATGACCTGTCGTGGCGGCCCGCGCAGCCGGGCATTGTGGCGCAGGGGAATACCGGGGTGCGGCCGGAACACCGGGGGCGCGGGCTGGGTGGGTGGTTGAAGGCGGCGAACATCCGGGAGGTGCAGCGGCTGAACCCGGCCGCGACCGAGATCCGGACGCAGAACGCGGATAGCAACGGGCCGATGCTGAAGATCAACGCGGCGCTGGGGTTCCGGCCGTTCATGGCGTCGACGGTCTGGCAGGGGGCCGTGAACGCTGTGCTGGAGAGCCTCGAGCGGCGTCTGACCTGAGTGGGCTGCCGGTGGGGCGCGGCGCCCGCCGGGTCATTGTTCCGTCAATGACTCTGCGAGGGGTCTTTGATGGGAAGCGCTTCTGTCTCTTCTGCGCGTTGGAGAATTTTCCAGAGGCTGACATCGCAGGCTCTGGCTAACGCAGCGGCGTTTTCGAGGCTGATTCGAAACTCGCCTCTTTCGACACGTCCAACGAAGGTGCGGTCGAGTTGCGCTCTGGCGGCCAGTTCCTCCTGTGAGTATCCCAACTCCAGTCGGATCTGCCGGATGTGTGACCCGAAAGCTGTTGATAGAGGGGTCCGCTGTAGGGGAGGACCAGGGGGGCGTTCGCCGTTGGAAGGCATTGCTCCACGCTTCCAGGGTCATGACTGACATTCCACGGCATATATGCATCAAACTGTGGTAAAGTGACCTGACGCTCAGGAGCGCCCAGACTCCAACGAACTGGCGGTCGGGCCTCGTCAGACCGACCGGTCCTACTCGTGAGCAGAGTTTCTATGTGGAGCTCCGAATATGGGAACGCCTGTAGCAAGCGGCCGAACGTTTAGCCTTGAAGCTTTACGTAAAAAGTATCGACTAAGATAGCTTAAGGGGGGGATTTTCTTGGGTGGAGGAGCGATGAGGGTAGCCGAGAGATACGGATGGAGTTCTTCGAGATTCAAGAACCATTCCAGTTATAATCGCGGTGTAACAAATTCTGTGGAGATTAGCCGTAATGTAAGTGTATTTTTGATGAGGCAATCAGTCTCACTGTCAGCAAAATTGGGTGGTCTGCTCTTCGGCTACCACAAGGGTGACTGTCTGAAAATAGTGATGGCGAGTTCGGTTGGCATGCCTTACTGGTATGAGGGTGGGCGCGGTGATGGGCTTGAGATAGATCCAAAGTTTGCCTTGGGTCTAGGTGAGGCAGTTCATCATATTTATGGCGGGGAAGTAGATTGGTTCGGTAGTTGGTTTATGAATACGGAAGATGAAGAATTGAGGCTTCAGAAAGATATGGATGTTCTGGCCCATGGAACCGCGATAGGAATGCTTGATAGCTGTAGCATACTTTTGAGTATTGGATGGAAAGATGGTGAATTTGTAATTAAAGCGTATAGCTCTGACAAAGATGAAGGCGATTATGAAATCCCAAATAAAATTTTGAAATAGCCTTGCGCATGCTCAATGTGGGCAAAGGTGTCAAGCCCCCTGGGATGAGGCCGGCCAGGGCCCCGTCGCGGTCCTGGCCGGCCTCATGCGCTGACCCGGTACTCGGCCTTTCGGCCGACCGCTAATCACAGACATCCACATGTTACGTATGCGTGCCCACGGTATACGCAAGAGGCATCCGGATTCCGTTTGTTTCATTCACAACCCGTAACAGCAGCTTGCCAACTCCACGTCCGGAACTCTCCCGGCTCCTACTCGCATCTGCTCGGATTGAATGGACTGCAAAGGCCATTCAATCCGAGTCCGTATCAGCGTTCGTGGTGGTTGCGCAGATCCGGAGGTGTGTCAGGACCGGGTGGCCTTTCTGAGTTTGACAAGCGGCCGTAAGGACTCTTCGGAGTGGAGACCGAGGTGGTTCTGGGCGGCCTGGCGGGTCTTGGGGGTGAGGTCCTGCTGGAGGAGGCGTAATCCAGCGGCGTGGCGCAGGGCGTGCCAGGCGCGGTAGGTGACGCCGGCACGCTGGCAAAGGAAGTGCAGGCGTTTTCGCAGGTAGAAGGTGGTGGGGAGGTCGAAGAGGGGTCCCGCAGCGCTGAACAGGGCGGTGTGGCCCTGCTGGTGGCCCCAGCGTTCCAGGGCATTCATGAGGGCCTCGGTGGCCTGGACGGTGCGTCCGGTGAGCTTGATCTGCCCCTGGGCGAAGTCGATGGACTCGAAGGTGAGGTTCTGCACTTCGGGGCCGGTGAGGCCTCCGTGCGCGCCCAGAAGGACCAGTGCGCGTTCTTCGAGATTGGCTTCCTGAAGGAGCCGGTCGATGTCACTGGGGCTGTAGACGGGTCGGTGGTCGTGCGGGCGGTTCAGGGCGCCTTTGATGTCCCGGAAGGGGTTGTTCTTCGTGAGGCTCTCTGCCTGGAGGAGGTCGTAGAGGGTGCGGACCTGGGTGAGGCGGTTTTTGTGGGTAGCGGGAGCGTAGTGCTCGGCCAGCCAGGCGCTGTACGCGTCGGCCTGCGTGGGGGTGGCGTGCAGGAGGCTGCCTCGGGTCTCCTCCATCCAGCGGAAGTACACGCGGATGCCGCTGAGGACGTTGAGGTGGGTGGCGCTGCCGGGCGGGCCCGGCAGGAGGGGAGTGAGGGCGTCCAGAGCGCCGTGCAGGTCTCCGTGGCGGAGCAGGTGGTGGAGGTCGGTGGGCGCTGCACTCACGCTTACCAGTATATAAAAGGTTAGTGCTCAGAAGAGTCAGCTCCTTCCTGCTTCTGCCCATGCCTGAGCCTGTGAAAAAGCTAGAGAGGGGTGGGAGTGCAGAGTAGGCGGGAGTGGTGAGACTGGTTCGTCTCTTATATACTGGTTTGGTAGTTGGCCGGAACTATGCCCGACAGGAAACGCCTTGAGGCCGTGACAGCCACGCTCGCAGCGTCCAAACGCGATCGGTCAGCCCAATCGCCATCGCCGGTGTGCGCTGCAGGTACCGTTGACGTCCCTTCGGGACGTCAAGCTTCTTCCGTAGCCCACGTTGCGTTCGGCACCAGTTGTAGGCCCCCTGGACCAGATGAGCCAGACTCACCCGGTGGACCGTCAGCCTCGCGAATGCGAGGCTTTTCCTCGCCAAGTGGGGATTCATCCGTCTTGCCGTCGCGTTCTGACGCTCCACGGCGGAGGTGTTGGGCTTCCGGTAGCCCAACCGCTGCAGTT
>NZ_BMQM01000071.1 GCF_014648115.1 Deinococcus seoulensis | reverse complement strand
GGCGGGGTTCTGACAGACGAAACGTTCGAGTGGGAGCTCTTTTGACACGTCCGGGGATACGCCCTGGACGCTCCCATTTCAGTGGTGTCGGGCATAGTTCCAGCCAACTACCATTGTCTGAGGAAAACAGTATATTCAACAATTGGTTCCGCGCGTTGTTTGGTCATTTCTATACATGATGACGTCGCAGTTGATTCAAATTCTATTTATTGGCATCTAGAGAGGCACGACTTTGCGCATGCATATACGGGTCTAATGCTTATTTTGCAGGAAAACTATGCATATTCCAAATAGAGATAGCGCTGTTCAGGAAATCCACCTGAATTCGTTGAACGGAATCAGTAGAAAAATCCGATGGCAATATATAGAAATTTAGATTCTGGATTCCAGATGGATAGGAGAATGGCTGGAATCTACCCTCATAATAGAAAGGCTTTAGAGGTCCTCCGTTTATTTTATAACCAATTGATGTATCGTCGAGGAATCCACTCGACTTGTCTTCTCCGGTGACTCTCCTGGTAGTAGTATCGATATTAATATTTACAGGGTAATAAAAGAAACCCTCCTTAATAGATGGATATTTATAACCGCTAATACTAGCGGCAGCAAAGCTAAAAATTTTATATCCAGGGGATCTAGAATTAACTAGGCGAAAAAGGTCATTTAAACTCTTAGCTTTAATTGATAATTTATTTTTATCACTAGAAATCGAATAACCACATTGGTTGAAATTGAATGACTCTTGCGAAAATGATCTAGTTATACTCTCTGAAGGATTTGGAAAGGTGGCGACTGTATCGAAGCTGAGGAAAAGAAAGCTTCCAATGTCAAGAGTAGAGCATTTGGCAGTTTGACCAGCGGCGGATGTGGCAAAAGCGAGTAAAGACAACATACAAAATCTCTTCATTTCTCTCCTTGACTGCATAAATCAACTTATGAAAATATCGGTCTTATGCATAAGATCCTGATACACGCCTTTGGTTAATAAATTCAGATATTGTACACTTAATATTATGTTCTAGTAAAAATCCTCATTAAGTATATGACATAGAGCCCGGATGCCGGTCCAAATGACTGATGTGTGAACATAAGCGCAATTCTAAATGATCATGTGCTTCTCCAAAATATGAGATATGCAGAATTTTAACGTACCAAATATCGTTTTGCATTATGTGTTGCTAGCCGCCTGCTCAATTGCTGCCTTAAGCCCATACGCTTCAGATCGATCAAATGTTATATAAGCGGTTATCTTTCCAGAATTGGTGTCAAAAAGAACTTCATATTGGGTTTTTTCTGCTTCGACCACCACTTCGCTAGTAGTAACTGAAATGCTCCCCATTGCTATAGAGACAAATAATATTAGAGAGACAACAGTTATAGATATATAGAACGCAGTAGAGCTAGTGTCGAGTGCAAATATAAGCACAATAGCCATTAAGATAGCAATTATGACTCCTAAGCACCCTATATTGCCTACTTTTTCCATACCTGGTTTAGATTTTCCTTGAGACTTCTTTTTTTCTGGTATGTGCACAGAATCTATTACTATGGAGGAAATATTTTTTATGAAGTATGTTTTGCCATTTATTTCTACCCGCGACTTGGTGACTGTATACGCGGGGGTGGAGATGATGACCTGATCTGACATGGCGCGAGCATACCGCACCGGTCATCACCCATGATGCGCAAGTGAGCATGCATCTTCGAACTGCTGCGTTGCACCCATCACACAGTACCTTCAAGCTGAAATAGTGGATATGGCTCCTCATATGCAGCAATTATGGAAAATGGTTGCAACCTTTTTTCTTGGTGTAATTGCCGTCACGATGTAAAACCAGTTCAGCCGCACAGCCTGAGACACCCCCACTGGGGGAAGGTTATTTGTGGCATCCGGTTTCCACCTTCGCATCTACACTCCAAATAGATCGTTTATCAACTAAGGAGTGAAAATGTTCAAAAAGGTGCTTCCAGATTTCAAAATCACCCTCGCGTTGATGCTTCTCGGATCTGCCAGCGCCGCTGGTCTCATGGGATCCAGTCAGTCATTCTCTACATCTGATTATTGCAAAGCATACAGTTGCACTATGATTTCTAACAAAAATGGCACATGGATGTATAAAAACAAATATGGGGATTTAATTTCAATTAAGAGACAAACCAGCGACCCGGGCAGTCGCATCGTTTCCGCTATTGTGGCCATTGATAATGCCGACCCTGATTATTTTGGGTCTGATCAAAAAATGGTCAATTCATTGCAGATTACTCTATATGGCAAGATTATTAGTTCATTTCCTCAGCGTTGCTACTATGCTGAGGACGAAGCTCATATCTTTGCTGAGTTCAATAATATGGGCTCAGCCAAACGCTTTGGCTGCGTAAACATTAACGATGGATCTAAATACATACTCATTGTCGGATTGGGAGGAGATCAACCACTCCGTTAAAAATCCAGTGGAGTGGGGGCAGGAACCCCCTTCCCACTCCACTGGTGCCCAAAGCGTCACTTAAAAATGACTTACTTCACGTGCTTGCAAGAATGCAAGCACGTTTACTGAATCCGGCCACCAATATTCTTGACATCTTCCGTCTGTGATTAGCGGTTGCTCGGGTACCCGGCTTCCGGCTGGGCACCCGGGCCGTTACCATGCTGTCCATGGGCACTGGGACGACTGAGAAGGATCTCTTCGAGATCATCCGTCGCCAGTCCGAGCAGATCGACCAGTTGATCGCCGAAAACAAAGCCCTCAAAGCAGAAATCGCCCGTCTGAAGAAGCGCATCGAGGAACTCGAACGGCGGGAACGCAAGTACGCCGCCCCCTTCAGTCGGGAGAAGCGCACCGCCGATCCCAAATCACCAGGACGCCGTCCTGGTGAAGGCACCTTCGCGCACAAGTCTCCACCCACGCCAGAGCAGATCACGGCCACCGTGGAGGTCGACACGCCCAACACCTGTCCTCGCTGTGGGTTCACGGGGCCGCTGATCTTCACCCGTCAGGACAAGGCATGGGTCACGGAACTCGTCCCCCAGAACGCCATGCAGGTCACCGAGTACCACGTGCCCGTCATGGAGTGCCCGCAGTGTCACCACGCGGTGCGTGGTGACCATCCCGACCTGAAAGCCGATCAGGTCGGTGCGACTGCCCATCGACTCGGCCCCATCCTGCACGCCACCCTTCAGACCCTGCATCACGAGCTGGGCCTCCCGGTCCGCCGCATCGGTCGGGTCATGGACCTCCTCGGCGGCCTCCAGATCACGCAGGGTGCGATCACGCAAGCCGCACAGCGGCTTGCAGCTGACGGCAGCGCCCTGGCGGCCCACGTCGATGCGCTGCAGACACAGATCCAGCAGGCGCCGTTCGTGCATCACGATGACACCGGCTGGCGGATCGGCGCTCAGAACGCCTGGGTAGGAGCCT
>NZ_BMQM01000069.1 GCF_014648115.1 Deinococcus seoulensis | reverse complement strand
CGTGAGGGAGCCAGAAGGAGGGTGTGCTGCGCCTGGAGAGCAGCATTCCCGTGACCATCCAGGCAAGGGTGTGGACGTTGCGGACGTCATTCCACAGGGCACCCTGGAGATGAGGGAGGATGGCTTGGTAGAGTCGTGGGGCGTCCCCGGTGGCATTTTCGGTCTTCACAAACAGAAAGTGTCCCCTATCGGGGACGCTTTCTCATAATTTCTGTCAGGCGGTCAGGGAGTCTGACCTGAAGCTGTCGGTCGGCTCCACCGCCTCCGTGACTTACATCGGTCGGTGAGGCGCGCTCAGGTCGGCTGGCTTCAGCTTTCGGGCGAGTGCTGTCCCGCGCGGTCGTCCGGCGCTGCGCGGTCATCGTGGGAGAGGGCGACCGGGCCCAGGCCTGAGGCGATGGGGCGTGCTTTGCCGTCTTTCCAGGTGTAGGCCCTTCCCACGAGGTACTCGGCGATGTACCCGACCATCACCAGTGGATGCCACTCGTCGACCAAGCCGCGCTGGGCGCAGTGGGCCAGGTGGATCAGCGTCTGATCCTCGACCGGTACCTGATGGTGGGGTGGTGAGAGCCACTGCCCGCACCACTCCACGTGTTCACCGATCAGGCTGCTGACGGCCTGGGAGACGTCGACGAGGTAGGGCAGGTTGATGGTGAGCAAGCACCTCGCCCGCAACCGCGAGCGGAACTCCCTGATCGCGGACACGTACGCCGAAAACTGGGAGAAGTACGGTCAGACGATCATCTTTGCGGACCGCTGGTACCAGTGCGAGGCGCTCGTCGAACTCCTACGGCAGCAGGGCGTCCGGACAGACGTCCTCTTCGGCCGTCAGGACGTCAACGCGGGGTCCGCCGAGGCGCGTGTTGCCACAGGCGGAGCCGGCTACCGGCCGAACCGCACCCGCCGGTCGTAGCCGCCGTACTCGGACAGCCAGCGTTTCCGGGCGTCGGACTGTCCTCTCGTGGCGAGCAGGAACTCCAGGTACGAGCGGACATCCGTGCCTCTAGACTCGTCCCAGACGGCATAGTGGTCGTCCAGCAGGAACACCGCCGTGTCCCTCGATGAGATCCCAGGCGCAGGAGCGGAACCTGAACCGGCGCGGCTCGCTGCGACCGCGCTGCCGGAGACCGCAGAGGCGGACGGGAGGGAAGAACCCTGAACGTCTGTGCGGCAAGTGCCGGTACACGCCGCGCCCCTGCCGGGTAAGCTGACCGGCAGCGCAGCTCTGGAGGTTTCATGACCGGTTCCGTTCCCCTGCAACGTCGTTCCCAGACCAGTTCAGCTACCCCGGCCGCCCAGTCGGCCCCCGCAACCCGCCCAGCCGCACCGACTGCGTCCCTGCTGGCCCGACCGGCTGCACTGGCCCTCCGGGCCGTTCACACAGCCCCCACCCTGAAGCTCGGTCTTCAGAGCGTGCCGGACGTGACCCGCGTGCAACTGGGCCTGAACGTGACACGGACCTTCAGGCGGTCGTAGTGACGCTCGCCGCGAAGGTCGGGTACGGGGCGCTGGACGCCCAGTACCGGGTGCTGACGAAACGGTCGCTGGTGCAGGACTTCCGGGCGCAGGTGACGGCGCTCGATACAGGCCGGGAAGCCATGCGCCTGAACGGCGCGGACCACGCGGGCGTGATTGGCGCCATGCTGGACGTGCACACGGAGTCCCGGTACATGGTGGGGACGGACGTGGTGGACCGCGCCGCGCGGACGGACAACGTCCTGTCGAACGCCCTGATGGGAACCACCCGGCAACTCGGGCAGAACATCGTGGACCTTCCACGGCCCGTGGCGGATGCCATGCAGCACGTGCGGGCCGGCCTCCGGCTTCCCTACCTCATCCGGAACGCGGAGGTGGAGCGGTTCCCCGTCATCTCGGACCCGAAGGTGATCGAGGAACTCCGGCAGGAACTCGCGGACGCCCGCGCCAGGGGGCAGACCCAGCAACTGCTCACCACCTACCGCCAGCAGACCGGCCAGTCCCTCTACACGCGACTGGGGGAACTCGTCCGGGACGCCGGGCAACGCAAGATCCTGCTGGACCTGCTGCCCCCGCCGATCAGCGAGGCGCAACTGACGTACGACGCATTCCTGGAGAACATCGCCATCGGCATGGGGTACGAGAACGTCACCGGTGACGCCCTGGAAGGGAAGGAGAAATTCGAGGACAAACGCCGCCACGGGCAGCCGGCCGCGCTGCTCGCATACTTCGGGTACGCCGCCGGGGACGCCGTTCACGGCAAGTGGGGCCTGGACTTCCGGGTGTTCACGCCCATTCCGGGACGCGCGAAGTACAAGGACGTGATCGTCGCGTGGCGCGGCACGGAGGGCGTGACGGTAGACCTGAAGAACAACAAAGCCGGGGTCATCGACACGAAAATCGGGGATTTCGCGCCCGGCAGCATCGGGTACTACCAGATCAAGCAGAACGAGGACCTCATCAGCGCCCAGCTGGCCAGGGCCCGCGCGGCCGGGCCACTCCTGATGGTGGGGCACTCGCTGGGCGGCGGCCTCGCGCAACTCGCCGCGACGCTCTACCCGCAGTACACCCGGACGGTCGTGACCTTCCAGGGCGCGAACATCGACGAGAAGGACGTCGCCCGCCTTGAGGCGTACAACAAGAAGAACCCACAACTGGCGATCACGTCCCGCCACTACCGCGCCGACGGGGACGTGGTCCCCACCTCCGGGGACCGGGGGCTGCCCGGCCAGATCCACTACTTCGACCCGCAGTGGAAACCGCACGGTACCGACGCTCCCTTTGCGGGCGGCATAGAAAAACTGGCGACCAGCGGACATAACATCCCACTGCTGAACACGTACCTGCAGGGAGTGAAGACCAGTAACCCCGAACTGAACCTGCTGAAAACAGCCGGCATTCAGGACGAGCACCAGTTCGCGCCCGGGCAGGCCCGCCAGGACGCCCGCGTGGTGTACGGCGGATCGTACAGCAGCGCGCAGGACCCCCGCCTGGTCCTCGAAGGCGGCCGCGACAACCTGCTGGGCCTGCAGCGGTATCTGACGTACATGAGCCAGAAGCACCCGAACCTGAAAGACCTCAAGGTGATCGGCGGCTTCGCGGACATGGTCGTGACGGGCGGGTCGTACACGGACGTGATCATGGACGGCCTGCCCGAGAACACCCTGCTCGACCACCTGACCACCCTGGCGTTGAAGAGCGAATCGTACGCCGCCTTCGTGAAGGGCGCCCTGAAACTGATGGGCCTGACGGATGGAACGTACAGGCCGGTCACGCTGACCGTCACGCAGCAGGACCTCGACATGGCAGAAGACCTGAACCTGAAAGTGCCGAAGAACGTGATTGTGACCCCACTGATCCTGCAGACGTATGTTGCTCCGCAACACTTACGCGATGGTCAGTATCCCTTCTTGATACCCATTTACAGGTCAGTGAAATGAAACGTTGGGCCACGCTGCTTATGATGCTTTTCCTCTCGTCCTGTCAGGAGCGCCCCATGAACCGAACCCAGCCCAGCCTCGACGCGTCCATTGCACGCATGACTGACGTGTCGCCTGACACCCGTTGCGCTGAGGCGTACCGGGAGATGAATCTGCTGGGCGGGTGCTATCCGGCCATGGGTGACCCAGACGTGATGGCCAGGGTTGTGGTGTCAGTACTGGAAGAGGACGGATGGAAACGAGAGGGCCTGCTCCGGAAGGACTTCGGCATCTGGCGCGCCACTCTGGTTCGTGAAAGAGAAGGGCTGGCCTTCTCGTTGGGCGTGCTGACAACCCAGTCGGAAGGCTTTGATCAGCAACTCTTCCGTGAAGGCTATCAGTTACTGGTGAATCTGACCCTGAACCGCGAGGAAAATCCGGCGAAGTGAGAAGCATGCCGGTGCTGGGGAACCTGCCGGAACACCCTGTCGGCCTGCTCTCACGGAAGCAGAACCGGCCGGGTGACGTGCGGGTTTCTGCGTCTGTGATCGGTGAGTTGGCTCTCGTCAGTCAGATGACGGATACCTACAGGAGACCGTATGAACTCTGGACGGCATTCCGGTGACCCGTCTCCTTCCGCTGTTCGTGCTGCTCGCGGGGTGTCAAGTGAAACATAAGGTAGAGCAGGGGCCGTTCGTCGGCAGTGAACTTACCCGGCTCGTTCGGGGGATTGATCTTGACCCGGTGAACAGATGCGCCGACGCGTACGAGAAACGAGGTGAGCTGGGTGGGTGCTTTGTCTCCACGGGGACGCAGGATGAGGTTGCCAGAGCGGTCTCATACGGACTCCGATTGAATGGCTTATAAAGCCGCTGGGTCCGAGCGGACTCGTAGAGCTGCGCAGCAGAGCGAGGAGGAGTCGAAGCGCCCCTCCGGACGTGGAGTGGACAGATCGGTGGTGTTCCGATCTGTTAACTGACATCTTTCAGTTGGCTCATCCTGGATTCCGGGGAGCTGAGGTCAGAAGTAGGTTCAACATTGGCTCCAACAGCGA
>NZ_BMQM01000068.1 GCF_014648115.1 Deinococcus seoulensis | reverse complement strand
GGTCACTCGGCACACGCTCTTCCACTGGTGGCCCTTGTTGGCTAATTAATCGGAGTCCGTATCAAGTTGTCGTGAGCGGGAAAAACGGTTCCAACTCTAGCGCGACTCCCGGTCCATCAACTGCAGTTGGTCGGGTCGTCACCCTCCGCCCGCGCAGGCGCGGTCTGGTCAGGTGATTGACCTCAAATTCCTGTTGTGCGCGCTGGAATGCCTCGCTCAGCGCGTCGTCCGGTGGAGGCGGGGCACTCCAGGTGTGCACGGGTGGGGGCGGCGGCGGGGGTGGAACGCCCTGCCCGAACAGGCCGTTGAGGGCCACGCCGACCTGCCCGAGGCCCTGCGCGAACCGCCTCCAGGTGTCTTTCCAGCGGGGTGGAGGGTGACCGGGCATGGGTTCAGCGTAGAGGACCGGGACCTGCCGGGGATCGGTCAACTGGCGCAGTGGCCCATTACCCCGTGCCGCCGGCTCCGGCGCCTGTGGCAACGCGGCCGACCGCCCTGGCGTGCGGGTATGACCACGCTGCTGAACAGTCTCGGGGCCAGCCTCGGCATCCTGGCCGCCGGCCTGATCTTCGTCTACGCCGACTGGACCGGTCAGCGTGACCTGGCCTGGCGCGCCGCACTGGGCGTGCTGGGCGCCGTGGTGTTCGGCGGTGTCCTGCCTTTCCTCCTGATCGGGCTCGTTCCCTCGTTGGCGGCGTATGACTCCCGCAGTGTGGGCCGCGGCGCCGGGCTGTTGCTCCTGCTGGTCGTCAACATCGCCGGCACCCTGGTGGCGTTCCTGCCGTGGCTGATCGCCGGGAACTGGCTCTCCGTGCTGCGCCGCACTGGCTGACCCTGCCGGATTCCGCTCACACGCGGTCGATCATGGGTCACCCGCATGGTTCGTGCAGAACATTCCTCAATCGAAGGGCAGGATCGCGGCGTCGGTTACGAAGACGTTGCCGACCACGCCCGGTCGGGGATCGTTGGCGTTCCCACCGCGCACCGTCCCGTCAATGACGCACTCTTCCGTGTTCAGTTCGTTCAGACGGCACGTCACGGTATGGGACCGTCCGTCGAGACTCGTCATCGTGCCGGCCTGAATGCGTGGGGCCAGGAAGATGTTCGCACGCGCGAACCGGTCCGCGGCAGCCGAGCCGACAAAGCCGTCCAGTGTCAGGCCCTGCCGCCGCAGCTCACGCTCAATGGCTGCCGTCCGGTCGCTGTCGCCGAGGTTGACCAGAAGTACGGTCACTTCGCCGGGGGTGCGCTCCAGTGTGGGCAGCAGCGCCTTGCAGTAGAGGTCCGTGTGGCTCCGGGCACAGGCGGCAACGTAGCGGCGGGCATCCTCCTTGCCGACAAAGTCCGCACCCTGCAAGTCGACCAGGGTGCAGGCACTGACCATCAGGGGCAGCAGCGCGAAGAAGAGTGGACGCATCCGCCCAGTGTACGGGCGCAGCGGGTGTCGCGGGTGTACAGGGGCGCGCTGGCGAGTAGACCGCCGGCCCCCCCATCTTTCAATTGGGGAGGCCGGGATGTCACCGCCCTGACCTGCAACCTACGCTCTGAGGGAAACTCACCACAGAAGATGGGAACGGAGCGTGATCTTGCCATTCTGCTGATAGCTGTAATGCTGGAGACCCTCAGGTGTGAGTTGTTCAACGCAGATGATGGTCACCTGAAGATCCTGGTGATACCAGCCGCTGAACACCAGCGAGTCCATACTGGCCCTCCAAGTGTTCTCGAATCCACGCTTCTCCATCCGTTTGGCCCAGGTACGTGCCCGGATGGTTGAGCCGACCGATTCCACAAAGCTGCCGCTGGCGACCAGGTGTTCGATCTCCGACATTTCCGTAGTCAGGTTCGTTCCGCCGTCCGCATCACGGATCAGAATTGACGCCTGCGCCGGAATACCGCATGTCAGAAGGGCCGTAAGTGCGAACAGTGTCAAACGGAACGATTTGAGGTGAGACATCTGGAACCTCCAAGGCCGGGCTGGCCTGAGTACCTGCTGGTCAGGCAGGTCAGCAAGGAACGGGTGAACGGAACGCCGACACCTGGGCGGTCGCAGATCACCGAAGTGCCTCAGTGGCTGCCTGCAACGCCTGACATGACGGTACGCAGCGCCCCATCTATGCCCCGTCAAGACCACCCGTCGTACGGACACTGGGAATAGACCGTTGTGAACAGCGTCAACTTGACGCCTGTTGACGCTGACGCGTTAAGCTGAAAGTACCCAGGAGGAACCGTGTCAGGAACTGTCCCGCACCCCCTGCAAGCCCAACTTCTCGGAGCCCCGACATTCACCTGGACGGGCCAGGAGGTGCGCGTTCCGCCGCGCCTGGCAGCCCTGCTCGCCTTCCTCGCACTGGAGGGACCCGCAGACAGAGAGAACCTGCTGGAACTGTTCTGGCCGGGCGGCTCCTCACAGCACCTGCGTCAGGCCCTCTACAGCCTCCGGCAACAACCCGGTTCGTCGGACTGGTTGCAGGAGCGACCCGGTACGGTCGCCGTGCATGTCACTACGGACGTCAGTGAACTGGAACTGCTCCTGAGTGCAGCACTCCCGCCCGCGGAACGGTTGCGGGCGTGG
Organism: Deinococcus seoulensis; assembly: GCF_014648115.1. NCBI lineage: Bacteria > Thermotogati > Deinococcota > Deinococci > Deinococcales > Deinococcaceae > Deinococcus > Deinococcus seoulensis. The sequence goes on along the minus strand of NZ_BMQM01000068.1, from coordinate 2,324 downwards.
CCGACCGGTGCGTTTCTCGAAACGGTTCACCTTGACCGGGCCGGTCCGGCGCGGGACTGGGTGCGACACCACCAGGAACGTCTGCAGCAAGCGCAGGCTCAGGCATTCGATCGGTGGGGAAATCAGGAGCTGCAGCGCGGCAACCCGGAGGCGCTGGACGTGGCCCGCTGCTGGGTTGCCACTGATCCGCTCAGTGAAGCCGCCGCCGTCCTGATGATGAGAGTGCAGGCCCGCACTGGCAACCTCGCAGAGGTGAAGGCCACCTGGAACGCACTACGCCGCTCTCTGCGTCAGGCTCTGGATGCTGAACCCAGTGACGATACCCGAACCGTGTATGAGACGCTGTCCGGTGACGGTGGGCAACGTGGACTGGCGCGGCTCATCACCACATCCGATGAATCCTTCGACCCTGACGAACCCTTGCACGGCCGCGATTCAGAACTGGCCAGACTGGTCAGTCTTCTGCGCTCCGGCGAACGGGTCATCGTTCATGGACTTCCCGGAATGGGCAAAACGCGGCTCGCAATGGCCGTTGCAAGCCGTTACCTGCAGGGAGGCGAGTCGATCCTGTGGTGCGTCATCGGGAATGATCGACCGGACGCCACCCTCAGCGCTCTGCAGGACGCTCTCCAGTCACATCGCCAACCCCTGCCCGACGCCTTGCGTCACCGGAACGTCACCCTCTGCGTGCTTGATGACGTCTGGTCCCAGGAAACCCTGAGCGCTCTCCTGTCTGTCCTCCCTCCCGAACTGCCCGTACTGGTCACCTCCCGTACCCGCTGGCCCGGTCTGATCCCACTGACACTCCCGCGTCTTGCGCGACCGGACGCCGAGGCGCTCCTGACCAGTCACGCGTCAGGCAACGAAGACCCGCACAATGAACGGGACGCGCTGTGCGCCTTGCTCGGCGATCATCCCCTTGCGCTCCGCCTTGCTGGACGGACCATGCACGCTCTGAACTGGCCATCTTCTCAGTTGGCGCAGGCTCTGCACGACTCACCTCACACGGTCGGTGGCGGCTATCTCGCGGCTCTCCTGCACTGCAGCGTCAGCACTCTCAGCGCTCCAGAGTACGAAGCGTACCTGGGCATGGGCAGCCTCCCGGTCCCGGCAGTCACGCCAGAACTGCTGTCCATGGCCCTGCGCCGTGATGTTCAGGAGACCGAGCAAGTCCTGTACAGCCTGATGCTACGGGGCCTGATCAGCCGCGCTGCCACGCCCGGTTCTGGAACCGTCCGGTATCTGATGCACGAACTCACCTGGTCGCACGCCCGCACGCACAGGGCCTTACAGGTGAAGACGGTCTATCAGGCCGCCCTGACCTATGCCGCGCAGCATGCCAACACGCCAGCCACCCTCGACGCCGAACGGCCCCTCCTGATTGAGGTGGTTCGTCAGGCCAGCCAGGAGGAGCCGGACCTTCTCATCGACCTGTTTACTGCCTGGCTGGGAGGCGCGTACATTGCTGCGCGGGGTTTTCCCACTGCCCACCTCGACCTCCTGAAAAACGCTGCGGAACGGGCTGCACGGACGCAACGCTGGCCGCAGGCGGCGACCCTCTACGGCAAACTGGCTGACATCCAACACGGACTTCTTGGCGACGGCATCAGCGCTGCTCAACACTACTCATGCGCCGCGCAGATGGCCGGGCAGGCCGGATTGGTCGAACGCCAGGCGACGTTCCTCGGTCTCGGCGCGACTGTCCGCGCGATCCATCACCTGCCAGAAACGCACGAAACCCTCCAGCAGGCTGTCATCTGCGCTCAGCGGAGCGCAGACCCCATCTGCCTTGCCCGTATTCATGAGCAGCGCGGCTTCATTCTGGCCATGACCGGTGACTTCTCTGGCGCCGTGACTGCTTTCGAGACGGCGCGCGTCACCCTGCGGCCACATCTGGCCTCCCCCCATCTCCTGTCTGCTGCGCAGAGCGCCTATCTGAGTGCCACCAGCAACCTCGCGCAGGCTGAACAGAGACTCGGGCAGCTTGAGCAGGCGGCTTCCCACCGGGAAGAAGCGCTGGAACTGGCCATTGAGCGCGACGAACATCTCCGCATCGCTCATGCTCACGCCGATCTGGGCGAGGTCCGACTCCTGCAGGGGCTCCACGATCTGGCCCGGGCTCACCTTCAACAGGCCATTTCGCTGTATCGCACGCTCGGTGCGGCCTCCCCGGAAACGGCGACTCGCGTTCTTCTCGGGACCATCCCACCACCCACAGACTCCAGGGGGCAACTGGCGACCGAATGAGGAGATCCATCCGATAACTGACATCTTTCAGTTTTAAGCAGCATGCTGGCGAGTGCTGTCCCAGACGGCTAAAATCC
>NZ_BMQM01000067.1 GCF_014648115.1 Deinococcus seoulensis | reverse complement strand
AGAGGGGCGGTCAGAGGGATCTGTTTGATGCCGCAACTATAATCTATTTAATCGGAGTCCGTATGACATGTTGGCACCTGGGTGGAAACTTTCGTTCCAACTCCAGCGTCACCCCGTTCGGTAGCTCAGTGGAAGAGCGGCGTCCCATCAGGACGCAGGTCAGCGGTTCAATTCCGCTCCGGACGATCCGCGAAGCGGGGCCGCACCTAGCAAAGGTGCGGCCTCGCTTCTTTGCGCTGCGCCCGGCCGCGCTCCTCGGCTATGCTGGAACGGTCTGGTAGCTCAGGGGAAGAGCATCTGCCTGGCAGGCAGAAGGTCGGCGGTTCGATTCCGCTTCAGACTCGAGGAGCGGCTGGCGTCTGCACAACGTTGGCTGCTCCTCACCCATTGAGGCCACCGATGACCACAGACCCCACCCCGACTGACTGGGAGGCCGCGCAGCGTGTCCTGCGGGCCGTCCTGCGTGACCCGGCCCTCGCGGATGACCGGGCCGAGTTCCGCACGCTCGTGGCAGGCGTCAACCGCGCCGGGCGCAAACATGCCCGCCAGCAGGCCGTGCCACCCGCCGACGTGCCGCGGTCCGGCTCGCTGCCACGCTGCTACATCTGCAAGGACCGTTTCGCCGTGGCGCACCCGGCCAACCCGGCCCTGTGCCCGGCCTGCGGTGCGCTGAATACCCGCAAACGGTCTGCCCGCACGGACCTGACGGGCCGCACGGCCGTCCTGACCGGCGGGCGCGTCAAGATCGGGTACGCCCTGTCCCTCAAACTCCTGCGTGACGGCGCCCGCGTGATCGTCACCACCCGGTTCCCCCAGGACGCCGCCCGCCGGTACGCGCAGGAACCGGACGTCGCGGACTGGCAGGGCCGCCTCGCGCTGTACGGTCTGGACCTCCGGGACCTGCGGGGCGTGCAGGCGTTCATTGAGCAGATGCACGAGACGGAACCTCACCTCGACCTCCTCATCAACAACGCCGCGCAGACCATCGCCCGTCCCCAGGAGTTCTACGCACACCTGCTCGACGGGGAGCGGCAGGCCCTGCCGCAGGAGCAGGCCGGTCTGCGGATCCTGAACCCGTCCGCCCTCCTGAGAGCGGAGGAGAGCAGCGCCGCACTCCAGGCGTACTTCCCGTCTGGGGCTCTGGATGCAGACGGGCAGCAGATCGATCTGCGCCCCGAGAACAGCTGGAGTGCCCGCCTGCAGGATGTGACTCTGCGGGAACTCCTGGAAGTGCAACTCGTCAACTCGTCCGCGCCGTTCCTGCTGTGCACCGGGCTGCTGCCGCTCCTGCGCCGCTCGCCGTTCCCCCGGCGGTTCGTGGTGAACGTCAGCGCGATGGAAGGGCAGTTCACGCGCCGCAGCAAGACGGAGCGGCACCCGCACACCAACATGGCCAAGGCCGCCCTGAACATGCTCACCCGGACGAGCGGCCCAGACCTCGCCCCGGACGGGATCTACATGACCAGCGTGGACACGGGCTGGATCACCAACGAACATCCCCACCCGAAAGCCGTCCGCATGGAGGGCCTGGGTTTCCGACCGCCCCTCGACATCGTCGACGGGGCCGCCCGGATCTACGATCCGGTCGTGGTGGGCCTCAACGAACCGCAGACGCCGCCCTACGGCGTGTTTCTCAAGGATTACCGCCCGTACCCCTGGTGAGAGGAGCAACCATGTCACACCCTGAAGTGCAGATCCAGTGCCCCGTGCAGGAAGAACCCACGCCTGACCTGCAGGCGTTCGCCCCACTGCTGGAGCGTCTCCAGAGCGGACAGCCCATCACCACGGACGAGATCTTCCCGCGCGGCACCCTGCGGGCGGACGGCCGACTGGACCTGTGCAAGCAGGATGCCGGCGTCCTGGGCTGCCAGGCCGTCACAGAGGCGCTTCGCCACTCGAATGCCGTGCAGAGCCTGCTGCTGGGCACCAATGGGATCGGCGATGCCGGCGCGGCTCACGTGGCCGCGCTGGTGCGGGAACACCCCCTGCGGACGGTGTACCTGGGCTGCAACCTCATCGGTGCGCCTGGGACGGAAGCGCTCGCGGAGGCGATCCGGGCGCAACCGCAGGTGAAAGCACTCTGGCTCAAACGCAATCCCATCGGCCCCGCCGGTGCCCACACCCTGGCGGGGCTGCTGCGGGACACCGCCACCCTGCGGACGCTGGACGTCGTGCACACCGGCATCGGGGATGAGGGCGCCCGGGTCATCCTGCAGGCCCTGGCCACCGGGAACACGTCCCTGCAGTACCTGTACCTGAGCGGGAATGCCCTGACGCCCGCGATCCTGCCGGAGGTCACGGCGGTCCTCGCGCAGCACCCCACTCTGCGGGGCCTGTACCTGAGCGTGAATCACCTGGGCGACGCAGGCGCCTTCAGCGTCGCGCAGGCCCTCGGGCGGAACACCACACTGGACACACTGGGGATGGCCAGTTGCGGGATTGGAGACGCGGGGCTGGCGGCGTTGCTCACCGCCGGAGCCGCTCATCCCCGCCTGCACACCCTGGATGTCGGGGACGCCCCAAGTGCCCGCACGCTGGGTGCCTCCCGGAACACGGCGGGGCCACAGAGCAGGGCCGCCACCCTTCAACTCTTCGCGGCGCCCGGAGCCCTGCGCCTGCTTCAGCTTCCCAGGATGACCGAGGCCCTCCAACTACAGGAGCAGGCTCCGGCACACCTCACGGTCAGGGTCACTGGCAGTCCTGGTCGGGGCGACCAGACGCCACCGCCCTTCAATGAGGACGCCGCCGACATCCGCAGCGTGTACCGCTGAAGCCGGAGAACGAAGAAGGCGACCCAAAGGTCGCCTTGATTTCTTCACTATAGAGCGGTATGCAGGGCAGGTCAACCCTATGCGGCCGGTTCGGCGGCGTCCTGTTTTCTCCTGTCCAGGACGCGTTTGACCTGCACGGCACTCCAGGGTCCACCCCGTCGGGTCCGGAAGCCATGCACGTCCAACTGTGCCGCGACCGCGCGCAGACTGAGACCCTGAGCGCGCATGGCACTCGCATACGCCGCCACGGATCGCATATCAGCAACCGCCCGAGCCTTCGAGGTGGCCGCCCCCGCCAGGCGCGATTCAGTGGTGAGATTCTCCGGGTTGCCAAGCTTCCCACTTCAGAAGCGGGTGTAGGTACTGCGGTTCCGGAAACGGAACGGCTGCCCCGCCTCCCTGGTTTCCGTCAGGGTCTCGAACGTCAGGTCCGTGAGCTTCAGCGTCCGGCGCACCTGCACCGGTCGCCCGTTCTCCTGCTGCGTGCCGAGCAGGACTGCCACTCCGTCCGTCAGCAGGGTGTTCAGGTTTCCGCGGTACACCTGCGCTCCTGCCTGCCCGGCCGTCACGACCCGGTACGTGCCGTCCTGCCAGGTGTGACGCTCGTCACTGCTGACCGTCAGACCGAAGTCGTCGTACCGGAACAGCCAGCGGGTCGCGTTGTTCTCCCCGGTCACCCGTAGTTGCACCGGCACGCGCACGCGGCGGTCTGCACCATAGTCTTGGTATTCCAGCGTGCCCCGCCAGTCCCCCAGGAGTGGCCGCAGCGGGGACGGTGGGCCGCCTGCACTGCCAGCCTGCCCGGACGGGCTCAGGGTCACGCCGATCAGGGCGCAGGTCAGCAGGGCGGGTCGGGTAAGCGTGAACGGCCGTGGTCTACGCATGAAGCCTCCAGGGGGACCTTTGATGGGAGTCATGGCCATCATGCGCCACAACGCCTGTGGGGGCGTGGCGTGACGCTTCAGGCTTACCTGAGCCAACGCCGTTGATGCCCCGTCGGGCAGGACATCAACCCTCTCGAGGCGCGTTCGATGTGCTGCTGATCCTCACAACCGTCGGACCGCTATGGTGACGCCGTGAATGACGCCTTCTTATCGCTGAGCTGGTCGGCCGTGCTGGCCGGCTGGCCCACCATGTTTCTATCGGTGGCGGACGTGAGAGACCTCGCGGAGGCGCGACTGCTCACGGCGTCCGACGCGGCGCTGGTGCCGATGTCCGATCTCGTTTGTCTGACAGCCGACGCTGACCGTCAGGAGGCGCAGGACGCCCTCACGCGACTGGCCGCCCTGGAGAACCTGCCTCCCTTCTTCGTGCAGCGCGAGTGGCAGGTGTACATGCTGGCGTGGGAACTGGATCAACTCCCGGCCATAGACGACGAGGAGGAACCAGGACTCACGTCCTACTGGCAGATGCAGGCCCTTGAACGATGGTGGGAGGTCAATGACCAACCGATCGATCTACCCGTCCTCAATCCGTCTGTGATTAGCGGTCGCCCGGGTACGCGGCTTCCGGCCGGGCACGCCTGCCGTTACCATGCTGTACATGAGCACTGGGGCGACTGAGAAGGATCTCTTCGAGATCATCCGTCGTCAGTCCGAGCAGATCGACCAGTTGATCGCCGAGAACAAAGCCCTCAAAGCGGAAATCGCCCGCCTGAAGAAGCGCATCGAAGAACTTGAACGGCGGGAACGCAAGTACGCCGCCCCCTTCAGCCGGGAGAAGCGCACCGCCGATCCCAAATCACCAGGACGCCGTCCTGGTGAAGGTACCTTCGCCCACAAGACCCCGCCCACGCCAGAGCAGATCACGGCCACCGTGGAAGTCGACACCCCCAACACCTGTCCTCGCTGTGGATTCACGGGCCCGCTGATCTTCACCCGTCATGACAAGGCCTGGGTCACGGAACTCGTGCCCCAGAACGCCATGCAGGTCACCGAGTACCACGTGCCCGTCATGGAGTGCCCGCAGTGTCACCACGCGGTGCGTGGTGACCATCCCGACCTGAAAGCCGATCAGGTCGGTGCGACTGCCCATCGACTCGGTCCCGTCCTACACGCCACCCTGCAGACCCTGCATCATGAGCTGGGCCTCCCGGTCCGCCGCATCGGTCGGGTCATGGACCTCCTCGGCGGCCTCCAGATCACGCAGGGTGCGATCACGCAAGCCGCACAGCGGCTTGCAGCTGACGGCAGCGCCCTGGCGGCCCACGTCGATGCGCTGCAGACACAGATCCAGCAGGCACCGTTCGTGCATCACGATGACACCGGCTGGCGGATCGGCGCTCAGAACGCCTGGGTAGGAGCCT
>NZ_BMQM01000066.1 GCF_014648115.1 Deinococcus seoulensis | reverse complement strand
TTGACGTCCCGAAGGGACGTCAACAGTACCTCCAGCGCACACCGGCGATGGCGATTGGGCTGACTGATCGCGTTTGGACGCTGCGAGCGTGGCTGTCACGGCCTCAAGGCGTTTCCTGTCGGGCATAGTTCCAGCCAACTACCCCGCAGCTTGGATCAAGGGAGGGTCTGATCGGCTTCGGTAATCAGTTGTGTCATCCGATCGGTTGCAGCGAGCACTCGGGTGGTGAGTTGATCAGCCCAGTCTCGTTCGTGGTGCCCACGTTCCATTTCACGGCGTGTGTCGTCCAGCCGGTCGGCGATGTGCTCAGAGAATCGCGCAACCTGCTCACAGTGTCCCTGTGTCCGCTGTAAGGATCCGTGCATGGAAGTGAGTGCCGTGGATTTTCGGGTCAAGGCAGTGGAGGCCGCGCTGTGTTCCTCATGGAGTGGTTGCAAGAGACGGCCACGCAGATCACGGGTAGCACTGTCATTCCACACCTGACGGAGATCGTCTTCGAAAGCAGTCACGTCGCGCGTGGCAGCCCCGAGGTGCCATAGGCGCTCGTTGAGCATACGCAGTTGCTGCTGGTACCAGTTCAGGTCAGTCATGTCACATTCCGAGGTCGGGCCGGTTGAGGTTCCACAGGGCGTCCTGCCGGTCTTGCAGATCCCGCTGCGCCTGGTAGCCGTAGCCGGCCGCGCTGTCCAGATGCCGATCTGCAGACTGCAGTGCACGGGTTGCGTCGCTGAGGTGCGATTCGGCCTGCCGTTGCTGCGCAGTGGCAGCCCGGAGTTCGTCCTGCTGTCCGGCCGCCAGGATCTCCGCTTCATTGAGTGTTTTACGTGCCTGCTGCGCGCTGTCCTGGGCCCGCTCTGACTGCGTGACGGCTTCGTCTGCCAGAGGCAAGGTCTCCTGGGCAGTGGTGTCAGCGAGGTGGGTGAGATGCAGTGCATGCTCGTACCGTCGGAGCCGCTCTCCGGCGTCCCAGACGGCTTGCTGGCAGGTGTGCACTTCGTTTTCGGCGTCACTCACGCGGTACCTGGCTGCCGTGACATCAGCCTGGGCGTCATAAACGTCACTGGACTCGCTACTACAACTGAGGCGTTGCGGGTCGGATTCACAGTCGGACAGTGCAGACTGGGCGTCCGAAAGGGTCGACTCTGCTGCGTGCAGGTTGCTTTGCGCCCACTGCAGCTCCTGCTGCGCAGCAGAGAGTTCAGCGCGACGCGCGTCGAGGTCGCTGCGCGCCCCCGTGACCGCGTGCGTCCAGCGCCACTTGGCCGCCTGCGCCGCTTCTGCGACAGCCACGAACGAGCTGACAGCTTCGTTGGTGCGGTGACGTGTGGTCAGTACCAGATCCATGAGGCGACGCTGGGCGTCTGCCGTGTCGGTGATGTCCTGCGCGTCACTATCAGCGCGTGTGACGCTGATCGCCAAGCGATGAGCACTCTGCCGCTCGGTTTCCACGCCGTGCCGGTGGGTGTAGTGCGCATCATCTCTGGTCGACGTGGTCACGTCAAGCCAGCGGCGCAGGGTCCGTTCGTATGCCGCCAGGGCCGGTGCGAGGCGGCGGGGGTCAGTGGCGCTCACCCCAGGTCACCGTCAGGGCGGTTAGCGGCTTCAAGTGCGTCGATACGTTCAGCCAGGAGGTGCTGGATCACCTGTCCGCGGTCCATGTACTCCCGGAACGTCGCGTGCGTCCGTGTCCAACCTGCCTTGAACTGCTCAGCTGCGTCACCTTCGTACACGTGTTGCAGAGCGTGATATCGGCGTTCGAGAACGAGATACTCGTCACGCAGGACCGCGTGATGCCGGGTCAGGGTCGCGTGATACTCGCGCAGGCCGGTCAAGAGTCGTCGTGTGTCAGCCACCGTGCAGGTACCTCCGGACGTGAATGATCTTACCGGTCAGAAATTCAGTGTAGCGGGGCGCTTCACGCCGGACGTACTGGGTCATATGCGCGTGCAGGGGGGTGTACTGCTCGTCATAGGCTTTGCGCATGCTGTCTTGCCAGTGTGAGTCGACCGCACCGTGACTACGCTCGAGTTCCTGTAGGGAACTGCCGAGCGAGGCGTTGAAGCGGGTCAACTCGTGATGGAAAGCGGTGAGTTCCCGCAGTTGGTCGTCCATGCTCATGCAGTCACCTCGGCCGTCCGGATGGCCTGAGCGACCGCTACGAACTGCGCCGTGAGCGGAATGTCCGTGTCAGTGCTGTACGGCTTAAACCGTACTGACACTTCAGTTTCCGGATCGTGGTACAGCGCGGCAAGTGGTGTGTCTCCATGCTGCTGCAGTTTCGCGGCGCGGCGTGACCGGGTCAGCGTGTACGAGTCGTCTTCGGACACCTGAAGGGTCAGGCGGTGCTTGAACAGCGGCAGCGTCTGGCGCTCGTCCAGCACAGCACGCAACTGCGGAACGCCGGGTGCACTGAGGATCACGTGCACGCCGAGGTGCGCGCCGTCTGTCAGGAGCGTGCGCAGATGCGTGCCGCTGACGGAGTCGGACGCTCCGAAGGTATCCTGGACTCTTCGCAGTGCGTCCGCCTCGTGTGGCTCACTCAGCACGAGCAGGAGAGGCGGGAACGAGGCGCGGGCGTCCTTCGAAGCGGTGCGCCGCTCCTCGAGTGCAGCGCACGCACGTGCCAGGAGGTCCGGAATCTCGTCGCTGTCACGGGTCAAGCTGACATTCAGACCCGCTTCACGCAGCGCACTGTCGCGCAGGGCCGGCAGCGCGTCGGCCCATTGAGTGCCGCTGACGCTCAGATCAGCCATGAGGACCGTCGCTCCGCGCGCCAGCGGGTTGACGACCAGTCCGGCCAGCAGGGCGCTGAGCATGCCGTACCGGGCTGGCGCGTTCCGGCCGACCACCAGAACGTGCTCGTGCGCGCGGCGCCTCAACACCACGCGGGCGTGCCCTCCCACGTTGAATTCCTGCCCAGCCCAGGTCACCATCGGCTGCTCGGCCTCGAACCAGTCGTCTACGCCAAGGCCACCATCTGCCGGTGAGCGGCGCGCATGGGCTTCCAACGCCATCCCACTCCGAACAGGGCGTTCCAGAAGGGCCTGAAGCTGCGGATTGTCAGTCAGATTCGGTTGGGCCTGACCGTCGAACACCACCACCCGCGAACGGTAATTCGGGAGGGCAGCGGCGCGGGCCGCCAGTTGGTTCACAATGCTGTCACGCTCCGCGGCTGGCAAGCGGGAGACCTTGCCAGCGCGACTCGCTCCGTCACCGTCGTCGCCACTGCGGTCGTTGACGACGATCTTGCCGGGCATGTCGCACGTCTGAATGAGCAGCTTTCCACGCCGTCCAAACTCCGTCAGGGCATCGACATCCGCGCGTGACATTTGCATGGCCATGCGCAGGTGCACGTTGCCAAATACTGCGCCCTGATGAAGCATCCCGGTCGCGCCGTAGCGTTGGGAGGCGATCAGCATGTGAATACCGACACTGCGGCCCTGCTGCGCCAGTTGCAGGAGATGCGCGGACGCCTCGCCGTCGGCGTCGCCCTCGAACAGTTCCTGGTATTCGTCCACGAGCAGCAGCAAACGTGGGAGGGACTCCCCGAGTGCGCGGTAGGATGCGTAATCCTGCACGCCCTGCGCTTTGAAGAGCCGGTTGCGGCGTTCTTTCTCCATCAGGAGATCCTTGAGAACACTCCGCGACAGTTCAGGCGACGAGCGCAGCGACACCACGGCCGCGTGCGGCAGTGCCCGGTACGGTTGGAATTCCACGCCGTCCTTTCCGTCGATTAGGTACAGGCGCAGCTCTTCGGGGCTGTAGCGCTGCGCGAGCCCACAGATCATCACGTGGTACAGGTTCGACTTCCCGGCGCCGGTCATCGCGCCTAGCATCCCGTGAGCGCAGGGGCGCCCGTCCCCGTCTACTCCGAACCACGTGTCGAGCGTACCGTCCGTGCCAAACCCTCCGATTGGCGTCTGGATACGCTGTTGTGCGGAGGCCTGCCACCACGCCGATTCCGGAATGGCGACCTTGGTGGCGAAACTCAGATCGCGCTCCGGAGCTTTCGCATCGTCCAGTTGCTTTTTCAGGGTCTGTTGCAAGCGTGCGTCCGGGGACCGGTCATACGTCACATCGAACCCGTCTGCTTTCACGGCGCTCAGATCGATCACGAATGCGTTTTCGATCTGCTCCAGCGTCAGGTCACGGGGTAACTCCACGTCTATATTCTGGTGAATGAAGGTGTACCGACCAGCACGAGGACCGGTATTTGCGACTTTCATGAGTCCTTCAATGGCGCGCCGGTCGTACTGATTCGGGAAGTCGGCTGCCAAGACGAACTCGAAACGTTCGTTCACACGCGTTCCTTCCGGCACCTGCTCGAACGACCGGACTTCCGCGTCCAGGTACGTTTCGATGACGCGTTGAATGTTGCGTTCAACCTGATCGAGATCCCGGCGGATGTCTCCCTGCGTCTCTGCCACGCGGGGCAGAGCTTTGCGGATCAGGAACGCCGCGCCGTTGCCAGCCGGGTCAAGCAGGACGTAGCTCGCCTGATGGGGTAGGAGCAGTGCTGTTCTCAGGGCCAGTGACTGCAGCAATTCCAGCCCAGCTTCGCGCTGCGCGTCTCCTTCGGTGCGAATGATCACAGTACGGTTCTGCCCGATGAATGGAGCCAGGAATGGCACTGTGAACGTCCGCTGCGGGTCACGCGGGTCGTGGTAGGCCCCCACCCGGAGGAAGGGTTCCAGTGTGGCGGTACCGGGCACCCATGAGGACCAGGACGGCACAGCCCACGCGGCGCCGACCGTCATACCGGATCCCTGGATCAGCTGCGCGGCCGCCACGTCGCTCTCCGCGAGAAGTCGTTTGAATTGCTCCCCCGTCCGTGCCGCCTGAATCTGACCGTAAGCGAAGGCGTGTGCGCCGTCGGAGATCAACTGCTGTTTGCGCGCCTCAAGACGCTGGATGTCGTCCTGCTGTGCCGACTGCTGCCGGAGCCATGGATGCCACATAATATTCCTCACCGAAAGAACAAAAGATAGATGGAGACCAGCAGAATCACAGCGGCCAGCACGATCAACCACATCTGAAACAGCCGTGCCCGACGCTCGGTGTCTCTCAGCTCCGACCGTGCCCGAATCTCCTGCTGATCAATGGCAGTGAGATCTGCCGCGGCCCGTTGCAGTTTCTGGACGACTGCGGTGACTTCTTGACTGGGGACACCACCGGCAAGAGGCCCTTCAAGAGGCTCTGCGCCCCGCGCGAACCGCGCGTGATGGCTGTCGAGTTGACGTTTCTCCGTCTCGCAGGCGTCGAGCGCACGCCAGACGTTCTGGCGTTCACGCAGCACCTCCTGCCCCTTACGCTGCATGTGATCACCGAGATTTTGTGTCACGTTTCACTCTCCCACTTCTGAACGGGTTTGGTCTTCATCAGTGCTCAGGAGGATATAAGCGTTTCAAGATCTCATCTGCCTAACGTGACTGCTATCGGGTGTACACCCATTCCCAGTCAGCCAAGGCGTTCCCTACTGGCTGAATTGTCGGGACGCACCGCTGGCCATTCTGCTTAAGTACAACGCACCAAAGAAGTAGACTTGGGCATGGCCCGTTCCCATCGGCGCATTGAGATTTCGGAAGA
>NZ_BMQM01000065.1 GCF_014648115.1 Deinococcus seoulensis | reverse complement strand
GGTCACTCGGCACACGCTCTTCCACTGGTGGCCCTTGTTGGCTAATTAATCGGAGTCCGTATCACTCAGTCCCGCCAGCGTTCCGTCCGGCGCGCGAATGACCGCTGTCAGCGTCTGCCGACCCCCAGCGCCCGCCAGACGCTCCATTGAGCGCACCTCCGCAGACGTCGTGCGCTGATCCTCCACGTCCAGGTCATCGCGGGGCGCGCTGTTCATGACGTGGGGATTCCTGAGCTGCTTCTGGTGGCTTCAGGTTGGACATTCCGTGAAATTGATCGCTGTGGAGTGAGGGAGGATCCCGCGGAGCGCATGATCAGTGACAGGGTACTGATATCCAGCCGCTGGCAGGGCAGCTAGCTGACCGTTTCAGTTGCTGTTCCAGCGGCGCTCCAAGTGAGCGGCGGCTTCTGTCTGTTTCAGGACAGCGGTGCACGTTTCCCAGTGAGTCAGGTCGGGAACCTGCTGATGGACGCGTTCAAACGGGTGCATCAGAGCCGTTTTTTCCGCCTCGCCCACGTGATCGAGAAGCACTTTGACACGTTGTTCTTCCGCTTTGGCAAGCTCCACCCAGCGGTCTTCGAGTACCTGCGGGATCAGGCCGAACAGGGCAGCAATGTCGCCGAACCGTTCGGAGAGTCGCTGGTGGACCCGATCTTCGATGGAGCCCTGGTAACGCATGTTGTAGATGCGAATGGTCGCGTGTTTCTGTCCGATGCGCTGGATGCGGCCTTTGCGCTGTTCGAGGCGCGTGGGATTCCACGGGAGGTCAATGTTGATCAGGTTGGAGAGGCGCTGCAGGTTCAGGCCTTCAGACGCGGCGTCCGTTCCGACTAGGAGGGTGAGTTGACCGTCTCGTACCTGCTCTTTGAGGACATGACGCTCGCAGGCTGTAAAGTGCCCGCCCAGGTATGAGCCGCTCTGCTCCTCATTGGTGTACAGGCCGACAGGGGTATCGGGGAAGGCCTCACTGATCCGGCGAGCTACTGCGCGGGCCGTGTCGAGGTACTGGGAGAAGAGAATGCAGCCGTCTTGTCGCCAGTCCGCCTGCCCGTGTGTGGCGACCGCGTGACCGCTGAGCAGTTCGGTGGCCAGTTTGATCTTTGGGTCCTGGGCGCGGGCCCGACCAAGCACCCACTGCAGTTCTTCCAGTTGGCAGCGCATGTCGCCGGTCGCCTGCACGGTAACGTCCTCCTCGTCCTCTTCGGTTTCTCCTGCTGGAATGGCTGCCTCGCCTTCGAGAAGGCGGCTCACGCTGATGTAGCCGGCCTCAAGGCTGGAACTGATACGCCTGAGCAGGGCCGTTTTAGCAAAGCCGGTCAGGTGGTACTGGGTGCCCAGCACCTCGCAGATCTCCTCAGCGATCTCGTAGGCGCGGGCGACCTCGCGTTCGACTGGGACGGCCTCACCGGGGCGGTCGCCTTGAAGGTCGACATCGATGCGTTCCAGTTGCCCCTGCTCTTCGAGTGCCTGACGGGTCCGCATGATGATCCGCTGGATGTAGGGGTTGTGATCGCGGATCCACTGTGGGAAATTCCGGGTGATGAGGCGTTCCTCGATGGTGTCCAGACGGGTGTATCCGTCGCTGCCAGCCTCGAATTCCCCATCACGTAGACCTAGGCTGCGGCGCACGCCGAGCAGGTCGGGATCCAGGCGGCCGTGCGCGTCGCGGCTCTGCGCGACAGGTGAACGGTACCAGCCCCACTGGTCCATGAATCCGCTGGGCGGCGACTGGCGGCCGACAGCCAGTTCGAGGCCCTCGTCCGTATGGGTGTTCCAGCGGGAGAAAGGGCCTCCCAGCACTTCCGGAGCGCTTTCTCCGAGGATCTGAAGGAGGTCGTGTGCTTCTCTCAGATCGAGTTGTACGGGCGTGGCCGTGGCGAGCAGCACACTGCGGCTGCGGGCCGCGAGGCGGCGCGCGGCGCGGTAGAGATTATTAGGGCGGCGTTTCTTTCCCTTGCCAGAGGTGCGGGCGCGGTGGGCTTCATCGAGAATGAGGAGATCGTAGGTCTGGTCAAACACCTCGTGTGGACTGTCTCCGAGGAACGAGAGCCAGCTGGAGGAGACCAGCGCGATGCGCCGCGGGCAGTTGAGGAAGCCGCGCGTGACGCGTCCCCGTTCGTCCGTCCAGCTTCTGGCGCTACTGTCCCAGCGGGCACTCGGGACGTGCAGCAGGTCCCACATTTCGGCCTGCCACTGCCCCAGCAGGGTTTTGGGCACGGCGATCAGGGCCGGCTGCTCGCCCTGCAAGGCCATGATCTGGGCACTGACCGCGAGTTGCAGGGTTTTTCCCAGGCCAACCTGATCGGCCAGCAGCAGCCGCGCCCGGCGAAACGGACCGGAGTGGGCCAGTACCGCCTGGTGGATGAAGGCCTTCTGGTGAGGCCACAGTCCCTGTTCACTGGTGTACAGGGGGGCTTCAATGAGCGGTGCCAGGACTTCCTTGAGGTCGTGCCCGCCGCCGTTCAGGTCCCGTTGCAACAGGTCCCGCCACTCCTGGAGGGTCAGGTCGTGCCGGCCTGCTAGGCGCTGGAGATCGTCGATCACGGCGCGCGCCAGCGGAACGGCCAGCGGGTGTTCCCACAGGGCGTCGAATTCAGCCTGGACCCAGGCTGCCCCCTCTGGTGAGGGGTCCTCCCACAGCAGTTCGTAGTTGCGGCTCCAGGCGTTGGCCGTGTCGTTCACGCTGCCCATGAACGCGGTTCGGGTTCCGCCGTTGGTGATGACGCCGGCTTTCCCGTGCATGAATCCGAAGGCTTCGTCTGGCAGGACGCGGATTTCGATCTGGCCGCTGAGCAGCGCGGTGTGCAGGAGGCGCAGGCGGTCGCGCGTGCCGGGTGGGGCGCGCAGCAGTTGCAGTTCCGGCTGACTGGCATGCCAGCGGCGGCGCTGCTGCTCCTCGGCAATTTTGGCGACAGCCACGTCAGACGGATTCAGGTCGGAGTTGCAGACCATCCGGATACGCCCCACGGTGCTGAACGGCTCCTGAAGAAGCCGTAGCACGGAGGACGTGAAGTACCCGCTGAGGCGGTCGTACTGTTCGGCGCCCGTGAGGCGGGGGGTGAGGAACTCCTCGTCGATGCGGCCCAGTCGGGCGCTGAAGCGGCGCAGTGTCATCAGGATTCACCATTCATGAGGGCGCCGCGCAGCAGGCGGGCCGCTCCGGCGTCCGCTGCCCAGTGCGGGGACGTCTGCCGGCTGAGAAATTCGATCAGTTCCAGTGCTCTGGCGCGCTGCGTGTCGAACCGCTGCAGCTCTTTATGAAGCCAGGCGACGCCCCGGTCCGGTTGTTCGTGCTGCCGGGTGAGTTTCACTGCCATGAGGACGTGACGTAGGAGCGTGCCGGCCAGCGGTCCGGTCTGAAGGCCGCGCTGACCCATCTCAGTCGCGGTCATCAGCCGAACGGCCTGTCCGCGTCTCTCACTGACGAGTTCCTGCCAGGCGTTGGCGGCCAGACCTCTGGACAGTTCCTGGTACACGCCGCTTCGGGAGTCACGGCGGGTTTCGGCTTCCAGGCCCTTGAGGTAGAAGCGTTCGTGTGCGCCCAGTTCGCGCCACAGCGCGGCGTTCAGATTCGGCGGCATGAGGTCACGGCTGGCGATCTGCGAGGCCTGTTCGATCAGGCGGTGCACAGGAGACTGCTCGCCCTTGACGCGTACTTTGAGCAGTTCACGCTGCGGGTCGATTCCTTCAATGTCGTGCGAGGTGATCACGCGCAGCGCGGCCGCGTAGGTGGCGAGTTGCAGGTCAGCGGCGTCCCAGTGAAGCCCGGCTTCCTCCAGGGCGCGCATGTCGGCCAGTTGCCGCGCCACTTCCGTTTCCATCAGGGATAGGATCTCGTCCTCGAAGAGAAGGTCGACCTCCGGGCCGCGCCGCCGCAACACCAGCAGGACCGTGCTCTGCACGGCGCTCGCGCCGGTCGCGCGACCCTCGGTTTCCGTGGCGACCGTCCACGCGGCCGTGACCTTGAGGCCGGACGCCCACATGATCATGCCCAGATCTGCCCAGAGCCGCGCGTCACGGTGCGTGAACATGACCACCTGAAGTCCGTTTTCCGGCATCAAGCGCGCCAGGTTCGAGTACACCTCGATCATAGCCGCGTGGAATTCAGCGCCTTTCCCCTGAAGAGCCAGCGCACGTTTCGGGTCGGCATACCAGTCCGGGAAGTGGCGTGTCAGCCGATGACCGGACCATGCCAGGTAGAACTCACTGAGGTGCTCGTACTGAATGGCGTCCGCGTAAGGGGGATCCGTTAACCACACCGAGCAGACCTGATCCGCCGCCCGGGCGTCACGCAGATCCACGTTCAGTCCAACGGAAGGCATGGACGAGGTGGGGAGTTGCAGACTGCGGTACAGCCGCAGTCCCCGCGCACTCCAGTTGTAGATGGGTGCCATTACGTGAGACGTGAAGGTACTGGTCGGCGTGTCCGTCACGCGACTCCACAGGCAGAACTTCGACCCCCGGTCCGCGACCTTGCCCGCGAAGCCAAGCAGTTCCTTCGCGGAGCTGCTGGCTTCCGTCACCTCGGCCAGCAGGCCACTGATCAGCAGTTGTCTCGGTGTGAACAGGTGGTGCCAGTGCGTCCAGCCCCGCGTTTCCGGCAGGCGGACCTGCCGGCGATCCACCACATGGATCGGGTCCTCTGGAATCAGTCCCCTGGCTCGCCAGTCGGGCAGCCGTTCCCGCAGTAACGCCAGACACCGCGCTTCGCGGTCGAGGTCGGCGGCCGTCGCCGCCTCGTAGCTCCGCTGGCTCTTCCAGCGGCGTCCAACGAGCACGTCCTCGCTCCAGCGCACGCAGTACAGCCGCTCTTGAAGGAAGTCCTCCGGGGCAGGCGTCAGGTCATTCTTCTCCCACTTCCGGAGGCCCCGCCCATGATCATGCCGCTCACGTAGCCGTGAGAGCAGCGTCCGCTGCGGCTGCGGGCACTCCGGCGTACCGGGTGGTACGAGCGCCTGATCTACCACAGTGCCCTGCTTCGCACGCAGAAGTTGTTCCGGGGTGGCGTTCTGAACCACCCGGATCTCGTAGCGCCTGTTCGCCTCGTCCGGGACCAGTTCGGCCACCACGCGGTCCCGCGCCGAAATGACCCAGGTGGCTGATAGGGGCACCCGGTACCCCGTTTCCGGATCCATAACCTCGTTACACCACAGGTACGCGTCCGCCCGCCGGCCCCGCTCGTCGTGCTCGATGCCCCACTCGGTCACCTGACAGTCCGCCTCGGCGTACACCCACTGCTGATCCGCCTCAATCCGCCGGCGATCCGCCGGTTCCGCGCACAGCAAGGCCTGATTACTCCACGTGAGCAGACCCGCCACTGGATTCAAGTCACTGGCGTACGTGTCGCACCCCAGTCGCGCCGCCTCGAACGGCACGGACCCACCTCCACAGAACACGTCTCCGACCCGCATCCGCTGCCCGAAGCGCCGGACGCCGAGTTCCTCCACCAGTTCCCGCAAGCTGAACGCGTTCGTTCCCAGGTGGTCGTTGATCATCATCCAACTGGCCCAGTCGGCCGGCCCTTCGTAACTTTCCGCCAGACTGGAATCCTTTCGCCGCTCCTCGGTTGAACTTTCCTCAAGGCTCTTCCTGGATTCCAGGGAGCTGAGGGTGCTCTGATAAACTATCAGCATGCTGAGCTTA
>NZ_BMQM01000064.1 GCF_014648115.1 Deinococcus seoulensis | reverse complement strand
GGGCTGGGACGTTGTCATTGCCGGACGATCCAGGCGCAGGAGAACTGGGTGTGGTGCGTGGTGGCGGCCTTTCACGCGGTGTTACGGGTGCGTCGGGAAGTACCAGGAGTGACGTGGAGGGCCGCACAACAGCAGGCAGCTCTGAATGCGGAAAAGTACGTCCTGACCGGCCTTGAGCAGGATGGACCTCTGTTTGAGGCCGCGTGACACGTCATCGGCAGTGAAGTGGAAACTCTTGGTCAAGGGAAGGCGAGAGGACCAGATCGCCGAGGCTCGTGGGATTCGTCATAGGGGCTCACCTCCGGAAAGGGGAATGAAAAACCGCCCCGGAGGGCGGTTGAGAGTGCGGTTCAGGTACTGAATCAGCCGGGTGACGGCCAATTCCGGTGCGCTCTACGGCGCGTCTCTTCAGAGGTGCCGCAGATCGTTGTAGTGATCCACGTCATACCCGCATGCTGACAGCAGGGCGTACCGCAGGCCTTCCAGACTCAGGTGCCCGGCGCCCACCAGCTTCACGATCAGCGTCTTCGTCTCCTGCGACCACTTCGGGTACTCGCCGTTCCACTTGAGCGTGATCTCCATGACGTTCAGAGCCGTGCGCTTGTTGGCATCCGAGAAGCCGTGATTCTGGATCAGGAGGTACCCGAGCGCCGCGACCTTCCAGAAGAACGTCGTGTACACGTCTTCCGGACCGACACTCCGCGTGGGTGCGGCCAGGGCACTTTCCACCTGCCCCCGGTCCTTGAATCCTGGGGTGCCGCCGAACGCCTCGAGGATCTCGTCGTGGAGGAGGTACACGAAAAAAGGAGACGGATACTTCCGTCCCCTGTGTTTGTAGTCGTATCGGGGCAATTTACGCCAGGGCCTTCATGGCTTCAGCATTCTTCCGGAGCAGGCTGGCGATCTGCTGCTTCGCCTCTTTCTGGGTCTTGGGCGCCGCGAGGGTGATTTTTTCGGCACCCTTCACTTGCCGGTTCGCTTTCTTCGTCATAGGCACCTCCCGGAAACACTGTGTGCAGACAGTGTTTGTCTGCTCAGCATACAGGGATGTGTCGTCCAAGACCACACTCTGACTTCACTTTTTCACTCCGATCCGCCCGCCAGCGCGATGCCTTCCCACAGCTGAATGAGTGGGCGGCCGTCACGCGCGGCAGGCCAGGACGTCCACACGGGGCCGTGCAGCAGGCCCGCTTTCATGGCTTCGCTCAGTCCGGCGGCCACGTCGCGCGGCACCGGGTAGGGCACGGCGCGCGGTGTGGCCGGGCGGGTGCGGTCGGTGAAGTCCGGGAGGATCCGCGCGTTCAGGTCTTTCGGCGCTTCGGCGCCCCAGGCGATCGCGCCCGCCCAGACCTGCCGTTGCCACTGCCGCTGCTCGGTAGCGGTCAGGGTGGCGAGGGCATGCTGGGCGCGGTCGAGGGGCGCGTCGATCCACTGGACAGCCGGGCACGCCAGGGCGAGAGCCGCGAGGGCACCCGCCCAGTCGAAGGGGGGCCGCTATCGCCTCCCTCCTGGTCCGGCGGGATGGGCGCGCGGGTGGCCTGCCACCACGGGCTGAAATGCTCCGGGGCGGTCAGGTCAAGGAAGTCGTCGAGGGTCAGGTCCGGCAGGCGGCGCGCGAGCAGGGTGTAGATCACCTGCGCCTGCGTGTCCAGTTCCAGCTGGCCCAGGCTGCGCACGAGGCCCAGTTCCCGCCAGCTGGGAGCCAAATAGGGCACCAGCAGCGGGCCGAATGCGTCGACATAGTCGGGGTTCGGTTCCCCGAGGGCCGCTTCTGGCGCGGCTACACGGGCAATATGTCTCTCTTGTTGTTGTTCGAAGTCCATCAGCGTCCTCTTCGGGTGATGGGCAGGGTCAGGCCGGTGTGCAGGCTGACCTGGGGGTCCGTGAGGCGGGGTGCGCGGGCCAGCAGCGCGCCGCGCGGGACGCTCCACTGCCCGGCGGTCTGGTGCAGGCGGGCCAGGGTCCGGTCGCGTTTCAGCGGGGCGTACAGGATGAAGCCTTTCGCCTCGATGCGGTCCTCGTGGACGGTGCAGCCCAGCAGGGCCAGCTGGGGGAGGCGGCCACGTTCCCCCAGCACGATCAGCGGTTCTTGCATGACTCACCTCCCTTCAGTGGGTTGAGGTTGGGTTCAGTTGCCGTTCACGGCCTGCCAGGTGGGCGTGGGGTCGTTCAGGTTCGCCCAGAACAGCCCGCCGGACAGGTTCGCGCTGACCTGCACGCGCTGGCTGTTCCCGGCGGCGGCCTGCCGGGTGGGCGCGCCGATGTTCACGGTGGCCAGCAGCGCGAAGCCGTCGGGGTACATCCAGATGACCCGCTCGCGGTTGTTCGGGCTGATGCTCATGCCGCGCGTGATCAGGCGCTTCACGACCGGGTCGTCGATGCCGCCCAGCGTGCGGATCGTGGCGGTCATGTCCTTGCCGTTCACCACGCGGATCGGGGTGATGCGGCCGTGCACGTTGATGGTCTCCTCCTGGTCGGCCAGGGTGGGGCTGCTCTCCTCCGCGACCGGCACTTCCAGCAGGTTGGTGTACGTGGCCGTGGTGTTGATCGGGACGGCGGCGGGCGCGGCCTGGATGGCGACGGCCGTGCCGGCGTTCGTGACGGTGGCGGCGGCGGTGGTGGTGACCTGGGTGGTGCCGAAGGTCAGCACGGTGCCGCTGGGCAGGTCCACGTTGCTGGGGGCGCTGATGGTCATGGTGGTGGCGTTCGCGGCGACGGCGGCCGCGTTGGTCAGGGTGGTGGCCGGGATGATGGCGCTCGCCCCGACGGCCAGCAGGTACGTGACGAGCCTGGTGCCGCTGTAGGTCTTCGGGGTGTTGTCGGCGGGCAGGGTGGCAGGAAGGTCAGCCATGGTGGGACTCCTTTACGTCGCCTGGACGTAGGTGAGGGCGAACCGCTGGCCCGCGTAGTGCGTGCGGGTGGCGGCATCAAAGCGGGTGGGCATCCCGTCGGCGGGACTGGCGCCGCCGCGGCGGAGCTTGAGGGTGGGGTGCCGGTCGATCTCCCCGGCGCGGCGCCTGAGGTGCGCGAGGAGCAGGTCGAGTTGCGTCTTTCCGACAGCGGTGGGTGCGGCGCCGTAGAGCATCACGAGCACCAGCCGCTGCCGCTCCTGGGCACCATGCAACTGGCGGACCAGGGTGTCGCCCGTGTCGCTGGTCACGGCGTAGACCGTGCCGGTCGGCGGGAGCGGGGTGGGAACCAGGTGGCTGGCCACGGCGCCGGTGTCGTCGCGGGCCAGTGCCACGCCCAGCTGCGCGAGAAGTTGATCGATGGTCAGGTCGGGTCACCTCCGGGGGGTGGCGTTCACTGCAGGGTGTTCAGGGCCGCGCGGATCCGGGCGTGCAGTTCCGGATCCCCGTGTGCCTTGGAGAGCCAGGGGCGGGCGCCGTAGGGCGTGGCGCGGTTGACCGGTGAGGTGGGAGGCTCCGGGAATTCCAGCGCCCAGGCCTCCACAGGGACGGACGCCACGCTGTTCAGCGCGCCCACGACCCAGAAACCGTCGGTGAGCTGGGCTGTTCCCAGGCAGGCCAGCAGCGCGCCGCTCTGCCTGGCCGGGTACTCACCGGGGTTGCTGCTGGGGTTCGGCAGGCCAGGATGATGCACCCCGCTACCGGGCTGGTTCAGCTTCTCGCGCAGGAAGATCAGGGTCTCCTGCGCCATGACTTCCAGCGCGGGTTGCAGGTGCCGGCGCAGGCGCTCCCGCGCGTCCGGATGGAGTTTCAGCGTGGTCACGCGCTGCGTCCTTCGGTGGCGCGGGCCGTGAACGACCACGCGACACGCTGCGTCCCTTCGTCCACCACGTCACCGATCGGAGCCAGCGCCAGCGGTCCGGGTAACTCGCCACCCGACACGAGCAGCAGAAGGCCCGGCTCGTGCAGGGGCGCACTCCAGTGGACATACACCTCCCACAGCGGAAGGGCCGTGTCCGCGCCCAGTTCGGCCTTGTCCCTGGCGTCCAGCTGGAACGCGACGCACGGGTACTCACCCAGGGGAGTCTCGGCTCCCACTGCGCCGGGGGCCGGAGCCACCCCCGGCGGCGTGACCGGCATGCCGGTCTCGTCCAGTTCGGGGGGTGGGAGCGCCTCAGGGTCAGCGGGCCGCACCTGCGCGCGGAACACCTGCACCCGCTGCCCGAGTGCCGGGTAGATCCGGTCCAGCACCGGGCGGGTGACGTTCTGCAATCGGGCGGTCGTGAGCATCAGAACCTCACGTCGACGTCTAGAGACACACTGCCCCCCTGGGCACGCGCCTGCGCCTCACGGTGAACTTCGGCCTTCAGCGAGCGGGCCCGCTCGCTCCACGCGGCCGCCCGGTTGCGTTCCGCCTCGCCCGCTGCCTCGCCGTTCAGCTTCGCCTCGATGCGCCCGACCTTGACCGCGCTGACCGCCGCGGCCTCTTCCAGCGCCTGAGCGGCCAGCTGACCTGCCCGGGCAGCCAGGCGGTCCAGGACGTACCCGGCCACGAGGCGCAGGTCGCCGTGCACCTCCAGCGCCTGGCTGAGGTTTGCGGCGCGCTCCGCCGCAGGCAGCAGGGCCTCCCAGACGACCCACGAGTCCTCCTGCACCAGGAACTTCACTCGGTCGAGTTGCGTGTCGGTCAGGGGCACGGATTACGCCTGCGCCGTGAGGGCGTCCAGGGCTTTCTGCGCGAGCTTGTCGCCGATGCCGTCCACCTTCTTCAGCCGGTCGAGCGCGTCGGCGGGCAGCAGGGCCTGCTGGCGGAGCGTGTCGAGTTCGCTGGTGAGCATCGCCACCTGCCCGGCGGCGTGCTGGGCCTCCTGCACGACCCGGGCCAGCACCTGCGTGAGTGTTTCCTCGCCCCGGCGCAGCGGGGCCAGCAGCCGCTTGGCTTCCTCAGTGACGGTCTTCTCGAACAGGGAGGGTTCCACCCTGGCTTCCTCGATCTCGCGCAGCAGTCGCCCGATGACTTCCTCCGGGCTGCTCTCGTCCTGCTGGGCGGGGCGCAGGAGTTGCTCGATGCCCAGCAGGCGGTTCTGGTAGCGCCGGGCCGAATCCTGCGCCTCGCTCAGCGCCTCGGTCAGTTCGTCCTCGCTGGCGTCCGACAGGACATCTCCTTCGACCGGGGTGAGACCCAGGGTGCGGGCGAGTTCTTCGGGCACCTGGGTGGGGGTCTCGCTGGGGCCGTACGTTCGGCCGTCCAGGCGGACGGTCTGGGGCATCCGCTTCACTGTGATCATGCGCATGGGGGTACCTCGTGGGTGGAACGGAGCGCGAGTGACCCGTTTCAGGTCACTCGCTGGTTGGGCTGGATCCGGGTGGAGATCAGGTCATGGCCGTGGTCAGGATCACCAGGCGTTCGGGTGCGTCGAAGATCGTCAGGCCGTTACTGGCGCCCTGCGCGATGGCGTGCATGGGGCGGCTCTGCGGGGTGTACGCGTTCAGCCAGATGCCGGGGCGGCCGTCGCCTTCCACGGTGGGTCCGATGTGCGTGCGGCCCAGGCCGGGGCGGGTCACGACGCTGCCGTCCGTCATGGTGACCATCACGTCGTTCCCGCCCACCACGGCGATCTTTCCGTCCGGCAGCACCTGCTGATCGGCGTAGGTGCGGCCCACCTTGATCTTCACGGTGCGGCGGTACCCGACCAGGGTGTACCCGTCGCGCTGGTCGGTGCTGAGCGTCTGGTTCGGGCCGATCAGGCGGCGCATCGTGACGATCTTGATGTTCCCGCCGGCGCTGGTCTGCTCGCTGGTGACGGCCACGGGACTGCCGGCGCTGTCGATGATCTGGTGCAGGGTGTTCATGGACATGATCCGGGTGCGGGTCGTGCCGAGGATGGCGTCCGCGGCGCGCATGTCCGTCCAGAACCGGCTGCTGCTGCCGCCGTACGCGTCGTTGCCGGTGCGCGTGGCGAACCGGTTCGCGGCGGGCACGTTGTAGTCGATGGTGCCGCCGCGAAGCGCCAGCTGGCCGGTGGTGAGGGCCTCGCCGCGCATCAGCTCGTAGCGGTCCGTGAAGGCCTGACGGATGACTTTCTGCAGCCAGTTCACGACGAACTTCCGGATGTAATCCAGGCCGTTCCCGGTGATCACGCCAGCGCGGATGTTGATGACCATGGCCTGCAGCTCACGCTGCTGCTGTTCGGTCATGGTGGTCTCGGCGGTCCACTTCGCGATGGGTTTGGAAAAAGCGTCGATCTCCATGCCGCCGACCTGCGCGTAGGGGCTATCCATGCCGGTCTCCCCGGCGGGCGTGGTGATGACTTTCAGGGTGCCGCTCTTCGCTTCGTAACTGGCGCGGAGTTCCTCGGGCAGCACGGCCAGCAGCGCGTACTCGCTTTCCGGGACGGGCTGGTTGGCGAGGTTGAAGTAGTCCTGCGGGGTGAGGGTGCTGAGGATGGCGCCGACGGTCAGCGCGTCCCCGCGCGGGCCGAGCACGCCGGCCAGCAGCGTGGCGGCCAGCAGCGTGGCGGCCATGGTGCGAACGCCAAGAGCGGTCTTGAGCAGGTGGGTCATGAAACTCCGTCTGTGATTAGCGGTCGACCGAAGGGCCGAGTACCGGGTCAGCGCATCAGGCCGGTCAGGACC
>NZ_BMQM01000063.1 GCF_014648115.1 Deinococcus seoulensis | reverse complement strand
AGGGGCGGTCAGAGGGATCTGTTTGATGCCGCAATTATAATCTATTTAATCGGAGTCCGTATCAGCCGTTCAGGCGGGCCGTGACCTCGACGAGGCGGCGGGCCTGATGGGCGATGGTGGCGCGGTCCTCGTCGCTCAGGGGCTGGCCGCCGGCCGTGACGCTGGCGCCGTAGGGGTTCCCGCCGGACGCGAAGATGGCGGGGTCGGTGTAGCCGGGCGGGACCAGAATGGCGCCCCAGTGCATGGCGGTGGTGTACAGGGTCATCAGGGTGGTTTCCTGGCCGCCGTTGGGGTTCTGGGCGCTGGTCATGGCGCTGAAGGTCTTGTTGGCCAGTTTGCCGGTGCCCCACAGGCCGCCGAGCGTGTCGATGAAGGCGCGCACCTGGCTGGCCGCGCCGCCGAAGCGGGTGGGGCTGCTGAACAGGTAGGCGTCGGCCCATTCGAGGTCGGCGGGTGCAGCGGTCTGCACGTCCGCACTGCGGTCCTGCTGGGCCTTCCAGGCGTCCTGGGTATCGATGACGGCCTGTGGGGCCGTTTCCGGGACTTTCAGCAGGCGCACTTCCGCCCCGGCGGCGCGGGCGGCTTCGGCGGCGACCTGGGCCATGGCGTGGTTGGTGCCGTACGTGGAGTAGTACACGATGGCCAGTTTCACCGGGGTGGGAGTGGGGTTCGTCATGACCGGAGTGTACGCCTGAAGATCAAATAGTTCAATGTTAAGATATTTAGCAAGCGCAAAGCTGAATCTCATCGTTTCTCATAATGGGCGTGGGGGGCGCCGCGCCCGGCCGACAGCGCTGTCCCCCACCCCAGGAGGCGCAGGGCCATCCCGGAGCAGGGGAGAACAGAACGGGGCAGTTGCGGCAGATCAGACGCGGATCGTGACGCGCGCCCCGTCGTCTTCCAGGTGCACCGAATCGATGAACCGCACGACCCGCGTGGCGTACCCCATCACCAGCGTGTGCGTCCTGGCCCCACCACCGAAGTGACGCACGCCATTGAGAATCTCGCCGTACGTGATGCCGGTCGCGCTGAACACCATCTGCGAACCCGGCGCCAGGTCGTTCGTCTTGTACACGCGTTTCTCGTCCACGCCCATCAACGCGAACCGCTCGCGCATGGCGTCGTCCTCGGCGATGAAACGGCCCTGAATCTCCGCGCCCAGGCACTTCATGGCCGCCGCCGACAGCACCCCCTCCGGCGCGCCGCCCGACCCCATCAGCGCGTGAACGCCGGTGCCGCGCACGCCGACCTGCAGGCTGGCGACCACGTCGCCGTCACCGATCAGTTTCACGCGGGCGCCCGTGGCCCGCACGCGGCGGATCAGGTCCGCGTGCCGCTCGCGGTCCAGGATGGTGATCATCAGGTCGTCCACGTCGCGTTCCAGGCTCTGCGCCAGCACGTTCAGGTTCGCCTCGACCGGCCAGTCCAGGTTCACCTTCCCGGCGGCGGGGGGCGGCACGACCAGCTTGTCCATGTAGCAGTCCGGCGCGTGCATCAGGCCGCCCCGTTCGGACAGGGCGATCACGGCCAGTCCGTTCGGGAGGCCCTTGGCGGTCACGACCGTGCCCTCGACCGGGTCCACGGCGATGTCCACCTCGTACTGCCCGCTGCCGACCTGCTCGCCGATGTACAGCATGGGCGCCTCGTCCATCTCGCCCTCGCCGATCACGACCGTGCCCCGGATGTCCAGCGAGTTCAGCAGTGTGCGCATGGCCTCGGTGCCGGCGCCGTCCACGGCGTTCTTGTCGCCCATGCCCATGAAGCGGCTGGCGGCCAGCGCCGCGCCCTCGGTCACGCGCGCCGTTTCCAGCACCAGCGCGTGCTCGAAGTGGTTGCTGCCCGCGCGTGTCTCTGCGCCCTTCTCGGAGGCCCTGTCTGCACCTTTCTGCCGTTTGACCGTCATACCCCGAACGTAACACGGCACACATGAGACGCGGCGCTGGGAACGATTCCACCCCCGCGCGCCGCGTGTCACCCGCCGGGGGAACGGCCGCCGAGCACCCGTTCTGCGGATTCCGTCTGTTTCGGCTCCTACGCGCATTCGCTCGGACCCAGCGGCTTTGTAAGCCATTCAACCGGAGTCGGTATTACTTCAGGACGCCCGCCCACACCAGCAGCCCCCACAGCACCACCGGAATCGCCAGCGACCCCACGATCAGCTTCAGCAGCCGCCACCAGTCGTTCAGGAACTCCCTCATGCCGCCCAGCGTAGCAGCCGCCCGCCGCCACTTCCGGGTCACCCGTCACCGAGCGGCGCAACGACCGCCCCGGCGGGAGGCACTTCACGCTGTCTTACCGCAAGCGCCTGCGCGGGGGCCGCACTCCGTACACTGGGCGGCATGACCATCAGCGAACTGGCCGGTAAACGCGCTCCCCGGAGCCTGCTGACGAATATTCCCCGCCTGGTGGCGCACTACTACGAGACCCGCCCGCTGCCCAGCGACCCGCTGCAACGCGTGGCGTTCGGCACCAGCGGCCACCGCGGCAACAGCCTCGCCGGGACCTTCAACGAGGCGCACATCCTGGCGATCTCTCAGGCCGTCGCCGAGTACCGCGCGCAGGCCGGGATCACCGGGCCGCTGTACATGGGCCTGGACACGCACGCCCTGTCCGAACCCGCCTGGATGACCGCGCTGGAAGTCCTGATCGCCAACGGCGTGCGCGTGCGCGTGCAGCCCGGCCTGTTCACGCCCACCCCGCTGGTCAGCCATGCCATCCTGGAACACAACCGCGCAGGCGTGGACGGCGTGGCCGACGGGATCGTGATCACGCCCAGCCACAACCCCCCGCAGGACGGCGGGTTCAAGTACAACCCGCCCAGCGGCGGCCCCGCCGACACCGACGTCACGAAAGTCGTGCAGGCCCGCGCCAACCAGATCATGGAAGACGAACTGCGCGACGTGCAGCGCGTGTCCCTGGAAGACGCCATGGCCGCCCTGGAGGAATTCGACTTCATCACGCCCTACGTGACGCAACTGCCCGAAGTGATCGACCTGGACGTCATCCGTGCCAGCGGCGTGCGCATCGGCGTGGACCCGCTGGGCGGCAGCAGCCTCCCGGTCTGGCAGGCCATTCAGGCGGCGCACGACCTGAACCTGACCATCGTGAACGACGTCATCGACCCCAGCTTCGCGTTCATGAGCGTGGACCGCGACGGCAAGATCCGCATGGACTGCTCCAGCCCCTACGCCATGGCGGGTCTGCTGGCCCTGAAAGGCGACTTCGACGTGGCCATCGGGAACGACCCGGACGCCGACCGGCACGGCATCGTCACCGCCGACGGCCTGATGAACCCCAACCACTACCTCGCCGTGATGATTGAGTACCTGTTCCAGAACCGCCCCGGCTGGCGCGCAGACGCCGCCATCGGCAAGACGCTGGTCAGCAGCGCCCTGATCGACCGGGTGGGCGCCAGCATCGGCCGCCGCGTCGTGGAGGTCCCGGTGGGCTTCAAGTACTTCGTGGCGGGCCTGCAAAGCGGCTCCTTCGGCTTCGGCGGCGAGGAGAGCGCCGGGGCCAGCTTCCTGCGCCGCGACGGCCGCGCCTGGAGTACCGACAAGGACGGCCTGATCCCCGGCCTGCTCGCCGCCGAGATCACCGCCCGCACCGGCCAGACGCCCAGCGCCCGCTTCGCGGACCTGACCGCCCGCCTCGGCGCGACCGCCTACGACCGCCAGGACGCGCCCGCCACGCCCGACCAGAAGAAGATCCTGGGCAGCCTCTCGCCCGAACAGGTCACCGCCACCACCCTGGGCGGCGACCCCATCACCGCGAAACTCACCCGCGCGCCCGGCAACGACGAACCCATCGGCGGCCTGAAAGTCACCACCGACGAGGCCTGGTTCGCCGCGCGCCCCAGCGGCACCGAGGACGTCTACAAGATCTACGCCGAGAGCTTCCGCGGCCCGGAGCACCTGAAGCAGGTCATGGACGAGGCACGCGACGTGGTCGCCGCCGCGCTGGGTGGCCAGTAACCATGAGCCACGCCCCCACCGAACCCCCCCTCACCGACGAGGAACTGCTGCAGGTCGTCATCACCCGCGAGGAAATCCGCGACGTGGAATTCGACTGGTTCGCCACCGACACACGCGGCCACGTCGCGCAGTTCCTGGCCGCCGGGGACGACACCGTTCCCGAGGCCGCCCTGCAGAGCGAGGGACTGCTGGAACGCACGCACGTCTGGATCGACCTGCGCCCCGAAACCGAGGACCCCAACGCCCCCGCCGGAGGCTTCGACGAGCACCTGACACCCGCCCAGCGGCGCGGCGCGTTCGTGTACGACCGCCTGCCCGGCCAGACTGGCCTGTACCGCCTCGTCGCCGCCCCCCGCGCACCCTTCACCCTCAGCGACATGCCCGCCAACCTCCAGGCGTACCTGAACACCCTGCGCCTGAACGTCAGCTTCGGCGCGCCGCACCTGCTCATCGGCCCGGACGGCAGCGCCCGCGAGGTCACCCCCGACGAGCAGAACCAGCCCGCGACCTGAACGCCGCATGAAGGCCGGGCGGAACGGGCGGTACAGTGACCCCCGTGAGTCTCCCGCCGTCCGGCCCGCCCCCCGCACCACCCGAACTGAACATGTCCTTCGAGGACGCCGGACCGCCCGCCGCGCCCCCACCCGCCGGGCCGAAAAAATCCCTGCGCGCCAACACCATCATCGTCATGCTCGGCACGCTCGGCTCCCGCCTGAGCGGCATCCTGCGCCAGATCGCCCTGAACAACCTGTTCAGCGTCACGCTGATCGAGGCGTTCAACACGGCCGTCACCATTCCCAACCTGCTGCGGGAACTGCTGGCCGAGGGGGCACTGGTGAACTCGTTCATCCCGGTCTACAAGACCCTGGATGATGCCGAGCGCAGAAAGCTGGCGCAGGCGTTCAGCGGCGTACTGATCGCCGTGAACCTGCTCCTCATGGCGGCGGGCATCCTGGCCGCG
The DNA here is from genome assembly GCF_014648115.1 of Deinococcus seoulensis. Lineage (NCBI taxonomy): Bacteria > Thermotogati > Deinococcota > Deinococci > Deinococcales > Deinococcaceae > Deinococcus > Deinococcus seoulensis. The sequence goes on along the minus strand of NZ_BMQM01000063.1, from coordinate 1,752 downwards.
CCGTACCTCGTGGACCTGCTGCTGGCCGGGCAGTCGAACATCGACCGGGAACTGGCGCTGTTCATGACCCGCATGGTCATGCCGTTCCTGATGCTGATCAGCCTGTCCGCCATCGCCATGGGACTGCTGAACGCCGACGAGCACTTCCGCGAGAGCAGTTTCGCGCCCGTGGCGTTCAACATCGCCAGCATCGCGGCGCTGGTGCTGCTGCCCAAGCAGGCCGAGTGGCTGGCGTTCGGCTGGCTGATCGGCGGCGTGGCGCAACTCGTGGTGCAGTTACCTGCCCTGAACCGCTTCGGGCTGCTGCCCACCCCGGCCCTGAGGGGGCACCCGGCGGTGGGACGCGTGATCCGCCAGATGGCCCCGTTCACCCTGACGGCCGGGGCGCGGCAGTTCCTGAACGTGTACGTGCTGCGCCTGCTCTCCGACGCGCGGCTGTTCGATTCCGGCACGCAGGCCGGGTACTTCAACGCGCAGGCACTGTTCACCACCGTGAACGGCCTGTTCGTCGTCTCTCCCGTCCTGGCGGTCTTCCCGCGCTTCTCGCAGGCGGCCGCCGAGAAGAACTGGCCGCAGTTCCGCGCACTCACCGCCAGCACCATCCGCACCACCACGTTCCTGGCCGCCCCCATGAGCGCCCTGATCATCGCGCTGTCCCCCTACGTGATCAGCGTCATCAACACCCACGCCCCCCGTACCGCCGAGGAAACCGTGAAATTCCTGGCCGGGGCAGGCATCCTGAGCAGCTGGTCCCTGGCCCTCGTGCCGTGGGCGCTGGTCACGGTGCTGCTGCGCACCTTCTACGCCCGTGAACGCACCCGTGAGGCCGTGACCATCAGCGCCATCGGCTTCGTGCTGGAGGTCGGCCTGTACCGCCTGCTGGTGCCGGGCCTGGGATTGATCGGCTTCGGCCTGAGCACCACCATCAGCGGCCTATTGATGACAGCCGCGCTGATCGCCCTGTACCGCCGCGCCGTGGGCTTCCCTGGGCGGGAAGTGACGCTGCACCTGCTGCGCGTCGTGCCGCTGGCTGCCGTCTCGGGCGGCGCGGCGTGGCTGATCGCGCGGGCCGTGCCGATCGAGCCGGGCTTCATCCTGACCAGCATTCCGGTGCTGGCCCTGGCGGGCGGGGCGGGCCTCGCCGTGTACCTGGGCGGCGCACTGGCCCTGCGGATGCCGGAAGTGGCGGCCGTCACCCGGCGACTGAAACGCTGAAGTTGAATGGCGACGGTGCGGAGCATCCAAAGGTGCTCCGCGCCTCTGAATTTCGCCTCAGCGTCGAGTGAACGTTTTCAGGAAAGCCGTCACATTCGGTTTGGAAAACTGTTGGTTGACTGTCAGGTTGCGGGTGTCCATCGCCTTGAGGACACGACCATCCGGGCTGATCACGAAGAAGTATGGCACCCAGTTGAATGGCGGGAGGCGACTCAGGAACGCCGAATTGTCTTTCTCATCGCCAACGTACACCTTCAGCAGAACGTAGTTGTCCTTCAGGGTGCGGGCCACGTCGGGATTGGCGGCGATGAAGGCGTCCAGGCGCCGGCAGTCACCACACCAGTCGCCACCCAGGTCAAGGAGTACGTTCACGTTGCGACGTTTCGCTTCGCGCAGTGCGGCCTGATAGTCCGTCTGTGGCTCCCTGCGGGGGTCGTACGTGGTCTGGGCGGTCGCGGCCTGTCCCAGCAGGGCTGACCGCCTGACAGAAATTATGAGAAAGCGTCCCCGATAGGGGACACTTTCTGTTTGTGAAGA
>NZ_BMQM01000062.1 GCF_014648115.1 Deinococcus seoulensis | reverse complement strand
AAGCGGATTTTAGCCGTCTGGGACAGCACTCGCCAGCATGCTGCTTAAAACTGAAAGATGTCAGGTAACCGACTCTGCATCACCGTATGTGGCCTGACCATTGATCCGTTGCCCGCTCTTCAACTCCTGATTCCTGAACTCGCGTCAAGATAAAAGCCTGCTTGTCGTGCGGTTTCCTTGCTGGGCTGGCGTCCCTCTCCACGCCCGGACCTGCCCTCATCACTCAAGATGCGTAGGGGTATCCTCCTTCCGGCTGGTCACCTGTCCTTCATGCTGGATGCGCGCGATTCGGCTGAGCATGTCCCCAGGGGAAGCAAAGACCGGCATGACACTGATGGCGATATCTTCTTTGGCGGCAAATGCCGCTTCAATGTCTTCCACGTGGTACTCGTAAATTCGCGTGTCCGTTTCATTGAGGTTGATGCCCAACTGGTAGCGGTCATCCTCAATGTCTACGGCAATGGGGAAGAGCTGGAGCTCTGAACTGCCCTTCAAGTAGATGTTGCGTTGTTTCTTGCCCCTGGGCAGACCGGGCAGACTCAGGGTGTACCAGAGGCGGTCCAGTTTTTTTCGGCGAGGGGAGCCCACGTGAAAGGCGTCGGTGAACGAGGAAAATTGGATAGCCAGGTCATCTGCGCCGGCGTAGGCCTCAGCGAGCGTGAGGCGGTATTGCAAAAACCAGGAGGGGAGGGTGACTCCCTGCCCCTCTTGGTAGTCCGCCATGGCCTCTTCCGTGTTGGCGAAGAAGAGGGCCTCCGGAAAGTGGTCGACGAAGGCCGAGTAGAGCCGTGCTTCCTGCTCAGGCAATTGAGCTTCTCGAATGTTCTGACGCGCCTGTTCTGCGCTCAGGTCAATGGCGGGGTCTGACATTAGCGGATGGCCCTCCAAATCTGTCCGTACTGCTGCGTGATGATGGCGCTGATGGCGGCGTAGTCCTGCTTGAAGTTGAGGTACTGGTTCATGCCGGAGCGCCAGTAGCTTTGCGGATGGATCTCCATTCCAAAGCTGCGCTTACCGTCCCAAAGGTGTTGTGTCATAACGGCTCGGATGCTCGTGACGAGCGAGGCATGGTCTGTACTGCCCCGGAAAGCGGCCCTCAGGTCATTGTGGAAGGTGGGCTGCCCCACCGTCTCACCGACATAGGTTATCCGCCGCTGTAGGTTCCGGGTTCCGAAATACGTGGCACCCGAATGCCCTTGAATGACGGCCTTCCCGTTAAGAACCCGCGGTTTCTGGAACACGAGGTATTGGGTCTTGCTGCGGGTCAGGTGTTGGAAATTGACCCAGTGGACCGGGGCGAGGAGTTGACGGGACTGGAATTCGCGCTCAACCACTTCAAGGATCAGGTCGCAGGGAAGCCACTCGTGATGGCCTGGCATGGCCTCACGGAACCGCTCTTTGATCAACCGTCGGTGTTCTGCTTTGCCCGCGGTGGTCCGGCCCCAAAGAGCCGTGAACTGGGCGCGGTCGACGCCCAGCCCGGGTTTTCCCGCCGCCAGGGCTTGGAGGAACGCGACGATCCCCCCGGCTCTGTCGATCGCGGCGTCCAGATCATCGGGCGACAGCACCTGCCGGTCCAAAAGGGCGACGGTCGGAGCCACGCGGGCGTTCACGCGGGTGATCAGCGCCTTGCCTTTCTTCGCCAGTTCTCCCCGGATGACCTGCGTGTTCGCCCGCAGCCACGCCTCGTCGGCAGTCGGGTTCGGATTCCGGGGCCGGGTGCGGACGTACTGGAGCATGTCCTCTATCCCCTTGTCGACCATCTGGTTGGCGTCCTGCTGCACCTGATCGACCTGCGCTTTCTCCGGGCCGGTCAGGAATGCCGGGGCAGCGGATTGGAGGCCATGATCACCCTGGGGCGCTCCCCTTGGATCTCCACCCACAGGTGATGCTTCGTCCCCTTCACCGGTGTGCGGGCCGTCAGGGACGGACCTGAGGAACTGACCGCGGTCCAAATGTTCCGCAGGCCTTTCCCGGCGGCTGAAGTCAGGGCGCTGCCGGCCCCCTTCAACTTCTGGAAGACCGCCTGCACGGGTTTGCTGCCCACGATGCGGTCAATGGTCGCGTTAATGGGCTTTTGCACGGCGGCCAGGCCTTTGCGTAGCGCGCCACCGATCTTGTCGAGTCCCAGGAGCTTCGACACGAACTTCAGGACCAGACTGGTGACCCGGGCGAGATTCTGCTCAATGTTCCGCGAGGCGGCGCTCAACTGCCCAGAGGCGATGTCCTGCATGCTGCTCAGCACACTCTTGCCGACCTGACCGAAGGTGCGGGCGTTCTGGAGGAACGTGCTCACCAAGCTGAATGCTGCTTTCGCCACCGGTCCCAGCCCCCCGGTGGCAAGGAACCCAGTGACCCACACGACGGCCTGCTGCGCCACGGTCTGAACTGCGTACGATTTCGCGGCAGACAGGATGCCGTCCCTGGCCTTGGCGTCCAGCGACCGGAAATCGTTGAGTGTGTGCAGGCCGGAACGGGCCTGCTGCAAGACCGCCAGTTGCCTCTGAGCTTTCTGAACGTTCGCCGCACCGTAACGCTGACTGAGCCGCGACACCAGGGTCGCGGTGTTCAGGCCGAGCACGTTCATGCCAAACCCCAGGAGCTCCTTGCCGTCCAGGCTCTTCGGGAAGGCTACGACCCCCCTGGTCACCGCGATGGATGTCCCCGTCAGCCAGTCCACCAGTGCGGTCTTCAGGTGCACGGCGATGTTCCCCTTGAAGAGCAGGAATCCGTTCTTCACTGACTGGAACAGGTTGGCGAAGAAGCCGCCAGGGTTGGCCATGATCTTGCCGAACACCGCCGCGCTGCGCTTGAAGGCGGCAACGATGGTGGGACCGTTAGGCACGCGCGCGGCTCCTTCCAGGGCCGCTTCCAATGCCTTGTTCTGGAAGGTCTTCCACCAGTCGCCCCAGGCGCTGCGCTGGACCGTCCGGCCTGCCGCGAAGCGCTGGGCGGCGTGGGTGGCCGTCAGCGGAGCGAGTCGGCGCGGCACGGCCGTCACTGGCCGCCGGGATGACTTCTGGAAGGACGCTGGCGTGAACGTGCGGGCCAGCCGCGCCCCGGATAGGCGCGCCTCATCTTCCAGTCCCGTATCCGGGTCGATGCCTGTCCCGACCCGACCCTGACTCTGCTGAACGGTGTGCGTGACCTCGTGCGCCAGCAGTTCCAGCCCGGTCTGCGTGTTCGGATCGAACCGCCCCGCCTGGAAGAAGATGTCCGTGCCCGTCGTGAACGCGATCGCGTTCACGCCCTTGGCCAGCTTGTCCGCTTCGGCGTCGTCGTGAATCCGCACGCGGCTCAGGTCATGGTTCAGGCCCTGCTCCAGGTGACGCTGAATGGCTTCAGGGAGTGGGTTCCCAGCTCCCCTGCGCGCCTGGATGCGGGCCAGAACAGGCTGCGTCGCCTCGGCGTCCAGTTCAGCCAGTTGCCGCTGGAGGGTCTGCCGGGTGTCAAAGTTCAGGCTGGCCTGCTCCTGCGCGTGGAAACGCTGCAGGGTCTCGTCGACCGCCCGCTGAAGGGGAAGACGCTCCGCAGAGGGAACCAGGCCCAGCACCACCCGGGCGACCGGTGCACTGACCGGATGGCGCTGCAGGGTGGCGAGGTGCTCACCGTACGTGGCGTAGCGGGCCTGGGCGTCGCCCCGGTCTGAGCGGAAGCCCTGCACGAGCGTCTGGGCGACCTGCCGCTGCAGCGCCGTGAACTGACTGCTGCTCCGGGCGTCCAGGGGTCGCCCGGCGACCTCCTCTGCGCGCAGGCGCATTACGGTCACCCAGTCGCCCGGTGTGATCGGTTTTGCCGGAGCCGCCAGCGCTTCTGCTGGGCGCGGGACGGGCGTCACCTCGCCCAGTGCGGTGATCTGACGTTGAACCTGAGTCTGCTGCTGACTGAGGCGCGTCTGCTCCTGGCGGTCCAGGCTGGCGGCCCGCAGGACCGGCCCGGCGGCGTGTCGCTGCGCGGTCTGTGGGCGGGCCGTAAATCGCTGCACGGCCTGCTGCTTCAGGGCCAGCGGATCGACAGGCGCCGGTTCAGGCGGCACCACGATCCGCCGGGGCGTGGCCTGGACCCGCTGAACCCTGTGAACACGCTCGGTCATGACCCGCAGCCTACCCCGCAACTGACCCGCTGGCGAGCAGATCTGAGCCTGGAGGACGGGGCACCGGGTTCCAACACATCAGGCGCATGGCCGGCGTCAGGAACGCTCCCCGACACCAGGCTCTGAGGCCCACTCAGGTTTACGCGGTGGGGTGGTGCCCAGACGCGAACAGAGGACTTCAAGTGGACTTCCGCTATCCCCGTTGCCGTCGTCACTCGTCGTTGGAGAAACAGTCACCGACGGCTTTCGAGGAGCAGCCCCCCACCCATTCCGTACCGAATCTCCACCCACGCCGTATCAGGTCACCTCACAGGGACAGGTGGAGGCGGAGTGCGGCGTCAAGCTGTCCCATCAGGGCCGCCGGGACCGCCCCGACGGGCTCGGGGCCCAGGCGACTGAAACTGATGGTTCGGATCTGCTCGGCCTGGGCTTTGCTGTCCTGATCCAGGCCGGTCTGTTCAGCGGGGAGGAGCACCTGAAAGTCATAGACCCGGGTGACGTTGGAGGTCAACGGGACGATGGTGAGGGCTCCGGCCCCGAGGCGGTTGACCGTGCGGTTCAGGCTGTTGGCGCTGACGATGACCACGGGACGGCGTTTGTTCGCTTCGCTGGCACGCGCGGGGTCCAGGTCAGCGATATAGATGTCACCGCGCTGCATCGGGGCCGTCCTGCAGGCCGTCGGCGACCGTGTGATCCCAGAGGTCGGCCTCGCCGCCGTCTTGCCATTCACTCAGGGCGGCGGCGTACTGGGTTTCCAGTTCCTGGTCCCGGAGGAGGGTCAGGGCCTGGGCCACCACTTCCGAGCGGGAACGCAACTGGTGTGTCTGTTGGTAGTGGGCCATGAATTCCAGCAGTGAGGCGTCAAGACTCACACTCATCTTCCCGACAGTCATGCGGCCATTTTATCCTACTTCTGGTAAGAAAAATGGTAAGCGGTTGCCTACCTGGTCTCTCTGGCAACTCCGACCCCGGCAACAATCAGCTGCAACAACGATGCTCAGGAGAGTTGAATGGGAGGACAACTTAGTGTGGCTCACCGAGGAGAACTGGGACTGGATGGACCAGAGAGATGGGGAAGCGGGAACTGTGTTGAGAGCAGGCACATCAGGACGGCATGGGGCCAGGCGGTGTTCAGAAGCTGGCTGCCAGGCCGGTGACACTTTGCGGAATTCCCGGTGACACTTTGCGGAGTTAGGCGCCGGAGCCGGTGACACTTTGCGGAATTCATGGTGACACTTTGCGGAATTGGGAGCCCTTCCTCCGGTGACGCTTTGCGGAGTTAGGCGCCGGAGCCGGTGACACTTTGCGGAATTCATGGTGACACTTTGCGGAATTGGGAGCCCTCCCTCCGGTGACACTTTGCGGAGTTAGGCGCCGGAGCCGGTGACACTTTGCGGAATTCATGGTGACACTTTGCGGAATTATACCGAAAAGTGACGTTCTGGACGCAGAATGATGGAGGAACCTGATGATTGATCATCATTTTCTTTTTATCTTTTTTCTTTGAAAAGAGAATCATTCAATCAGCCCTGCTCCGGGAACGTTCCTGGGAACGCCGGCTCTTCCGGACCGGGCAACGCGCGGAACAGGGCCAGCAGGCAGCAGTCGGGTTCACCCACCCGGGGGACTCCCGGTACAATGCCCGGCATGCCCGAGCGCGCAGTCGCCTCTTCCGGGACGACGGAATCCAGTCACGATGAACTGAACCTCAACCGGCTGATGTTCATCGTCGCCACGAACCGCGTCCCCACGTCCGCGGTCGGCTGGGAGAAGACCGTCACCATCGATCATCAGGGTCCCATCCACATCCGCTGCACGGCCGGACGGGACAATGTCGTGCCGCACGGCATCGACAACGACGTGATCGTCGGCCTCGTCAACCTGTACGTCCAGCAGGGCATGCCGGACGACGGACGCATCACCGTCACCGTCAGTGACCTGCTGCGGGCCTGCGGCCTTTCGAAGAACGGACGCATCTACCGGGAGATCCGTGAATCGCTCGGCCGGCTGGCCGACACGAAGTACGATTTCACGAAGTCCTGGTACGACGCCGAACAGCGCGCCTGGCTGGACGAGGAAGGCTTCCGGCTGATCCTGCAGCACCGGTTCCTCACGCCCCCGCAGACCCCATCGGCGCAGTTTCAGGCGGAGACGGTCATTCAGCTCACGCTGGCCAACCTGCTGACCCGCAGCATCCGCGCCGGGCACCTGCGACCCCTGGACCTCGATTTCTACGCATCACTCTCGCAGCCCCTGATCCGCACGCTGTACCGCCTCCTGCGCGAGCAGTCCTTCTCCAGTGACGGCACGCCCGCCCTGAACTTCACGGCCGGCCTGCGGGCCTGGGCGACCCACCTCGGCCTGCACGGCACCCGCATGGACCTCGTGCGCCGCGCCCTGCATCCGGCCCACGACGAACTGCTCCGGAAGGGTTTCCTGCTTGACGTCTCGTACATCGGTCGCGGCGAAGCGCAGCAGGTTGCGTACCGCTTCGCCAAGAACCTCCTGCCGCTGCCCGCTCCCGACATCGTCGGACTGCTCGCACAGCGCGGCATGACCATGCAGGCCGCCACGCACCTCGCCGCTCACCACACCCGCACGCAGATCGAGCAGGCCTGCGCGAGCTTCGACGCCCACGTGCAGCGCGGCTACCCCGTCAAGAACCCCGGCGGCCTCCTGACCGACATCCTGCGGTACCCGGAGAAATACGCCGTCACGCCGGTCCTGCCGAAACCGGCGCGGCCCCGCACGGCCCCCCCCGCTGCGGCCCAGCAGAGCGGAGCGGAGGAAGCCGGGCCAGTGGCGACCAGCGCCGAGGACCGGCAGCGGACGGCTGCGTTCCTGCTGGGCCGCACTCACCCGGAGCACCGCCGCCAGATCCTGACGGACCTGTTCGTCGGCGGGTTCGTCACGGCGGCAGAACTGACCCTGATCAGCCGCTCCGAGGATCCGGACGCCCTGCTGATGTCCTGGGTCGCCCGCCGCTCCGCCCCGTGAAGGCCTGAGCGGACACCATACAGCCCGCAGGCCCCAGACACCCCTCGCCCGGCGGTCGTACGGGCTTCTGAAGAGTGCGGCGGACCCACGGCGCCCTACCGCCTGATAGTGGTGGTCCCCGCAGGGTTCCACTTCCAACCCGCGGCCTTTCCAGGGACGAGCCCTGCTTGATCCAGTGACATGGAGGGTCGCTTCAAGGTCTCTGATACGGATTCCGTTTATTTCGTTGACAGATCGGTGGTGTTCCGATCTGTCAACTCCACGTCCGGAACCCGCTTCGACTCCTACTCACTCCGCTCGGATTGAATGCCTTATAACAAGAGTTTCCACTTCACTGCCGATGACGTGTCACGCGGCCTCAAACAGGGGTCCATCCTGCTC
>NZ_BMQM01000061.1 GCF_014648115.1 Deinococcus seoulensis | reverse complement strand
AAGCGGATTTTAGCCGTCTGGGACAGCACTCGCCAGCATGCTGCTTAAAACTGAAAGATGTCAGGTACTGCACCTGCACCGTGTCACGCGGCCCGATGCCCAGCGTCAGGGGATCACCCTCGAACGTCGCCTCCCGGCAGTCCCCGAGCGGTCCGACTTCCATGCGGCGCGGGCCGCCCACCAGGAACAACGGCGTGCCCGCCGGCGGGTCCAGTTCGCGGACGTGTTTCTCCGTGCCGTCCGGGGACAGCACGCGAATCCGGTACTCCTCCATACTTCACCTCCAGGGAATGAAAAACCGCCCACAGTGGGGCGGTTAAGACTTGCAGGTTGTGGATGATCCTTTAAAAGTTCACTGCGGATTAGGAAAGATAAGAAAGAGAAAGAGACATAGAAAAATAAATATTAGGACCAACACAAGACTCCACATAGAATTTCGATACATCTTCCTGAATACTATGATCTTCTTCCTTTTAAATTTCATAATCTTGTCCTCTCTGATCAGCGATATAAACGGGTAAATACATAACGTCATTACGTTCAACTGCCTACCAGCGTTCCCGTGGTGCTGCGGTAGCCTCCAGTCGTCGCCGGGCCATCCACAGTGACCCGGAACCCGGCCTTGGCTGCGTCCCGGATGATCGTGGCCCCTTCGAGGAGGACGTTGCCCGCCTCTTTCAGTCCCCGCACGCCTTCGAGGAGGGGCGTGGCCAGCGCGAACTGAATGGGTTCCGGCAGGGTGCTCAGGCCCGTAGTGTCCACCCCGCCCGTGTTGCCGGCCAGGGTGACGCCCAGATTCCCGCGCAGGCGGTTCAGGCTGGGTTGTAGGGCCTGCCCGGTGGTGGTCAGGAACTGCTCTGCCGCCAAGATCCCGGCCTCGAAGGCCGCCACGGCCGCCGCGTCATCGTCCGCGCCCGGGGTCTTCGCCGCGTCGGTCAGGACCTTGATGCCGGGGGCCAGGATGTCTTTCAGGGTGTCATTGAAGACCGCCTCGATCAACCCGTCCACCACGCCGCTGTAGGCAGATTCCCGGAAGGTGTTGCTGAAGCTCGTCCAGTCGCCGGTGGTCAGCGCCTGCTTCAGTCCGTTCTTGATCCCGCCCAGCACGCCGCCCTCGATGGCCTGCGCGATCTTCAGGCCGAAGTCGTCCACGACCTGCTTGACCTCGGGGCCGCCGCCGAAGGTGTCGGCGAGCCAGCCGCGGCTGCGGACGGTCGTCTTCGCGAAGTCGTCGCCGTTCAGGAGGGTGAAACGCTTGTTGAAGTCCTCGCGCATCTTCGCGGCCTGTTCGTACGCCTTCCGGTGCCCGTTCAGCGCCTCCCCGATTCCGGACATGATCTTCGTGATGGCGCCCACCCAGGCGCCCACGTCGGCGGGGTTCGCCACGATCCGCGCGATGTCCCCCGCCAGCGCCGCGACCTTCCCGGCCAGGTTCCCCAGGCCGTTCAGGTTCGCGGCCAGATCCTCGTTCCCGGTCGCTTCCGCCAGCCCACTGAACGCCCCGGCGAGGTCCTGCACGTGACCGGCGTACTCCTGCACGTCCATCAGCGTGCCGATCGCACCGGCCGCTTCACGGGCCGCGCCCGCCGCCTGCCGGAACTGCGCGGCCAGTTCCGCGTTCCCGGCTGCCTCCGCTGCCTGCGCGTAACGGTCCGCCTCGGCGGCCAGGGTCCGCATCTGCCGGGCGGCTTCCATCCGGTCGGTCTTCCCGACCGTCACGCCCTGATCGATGTCCCCGGCGCGGGTGACGAGGTCCTCGTACGCACCTTCCTGCTGCCCGACCAGTCCCAGGTCCGGCGTGACTTCCCCCTTGATCAGGCGGATCAGTTCCAGCAGGCTCTGCAACTGCGACTCGGTGAGTTCCCCGGCCGCACGGGCCGCCTGCAGGCCTTCCGTGATCGCGTTCTCCTGGAGCGGATCTCCCAGGGAATCACGCAGGGCGTACAGCTGGTCGGTGAGCTCCACGAAGCGGTTCTCCGGCGAGGCAGTGGCTTTCTGCGTGCCGCGTTCCCAGCCGTCCACCACCGCGTCCCCGGTGATCAGGCTCAGGGCGTCCAGGTACCCCTGCGCGCCCTGCACACCCTCCTCAAGGCTGGTACGGATGCTCTCCGGCAGTCGCTTGCCCATCTCGCTGGCCAGCAGGTCCACGGCCTCAGCCATCAGGCCCTGCACCTGTGCGGGGTCGGTGGTTTCGTTCAGGAGAGTCCCCAGGTCACGCGCCCGGGCCGCTTCCTTCAGGTCCGGGGCGTCACCGGTCGACACGAACCCGTTGCTGCCGGGCAGATACCCAGCTGCGTACGGATCGGCGTACTTCGGAAGGTCGGCCCGCAGGTCCTTCAGCAGGCCCTGCAACTTCGCGCGCATGGCCGGATCGGTGACCTCCGCGAGGCGGTCCACCACCTGCCCGATCTGTTCGTCGATCGTGCCGGACAGGCCAGACACGAAGCTGTTGAATTCATCGGTGACAGCAGACGCCCCGGCAAGTGGGTTGACCGCGTCAATCACGAGGTTGATCGCGTCAACCGCGTCTTCCCCTTGATCGCTCATCGTCTGGAAGCCGTCGCCCAGGTCGGACAGGAACTGGAGTGCCCCTTCCGTGTCCCCTTCGCCGATCATCTGTTCGGCAGTGGCTACTCCGGCCTGCGCGGCAGACAGGTTCGCTTCGCTCTGCATCTGCGCCACCACGCGGGCGTCCTCTTCAGCCTCCAGGCGGCGGCGTTCCCACTCGTCGTACACCGCTTTCAGGAGTTCCTGGTCGCGGGCGGCGCGCGCCTCGCCGTAGAGGGTGATCAGGCCCTCCCCGGTCTGCCCGGGCAGGCTGGCGATGGTGGCCCGCAACCGGGCCGCGTACGCTTCCGCCTTGCCAGCGTTCTCTTCACTGAAGGCCCGGTCCTGAAGGGCCTGCAGGGCCTGCGCCGCCTCCGCCTCCTGTGTGGCCAGGGTCGTACCCAGCGCGGCCTGCACCTGGGCGATCCGCTGACCGTACTGCGCCCACAGGTCTTGCCGCTGGCGCAGGGTCAGGCCCGTGGCGTTCACGGCGGCGTTCCGTTCGCGTTGCAGGCGCGTGACCTCCCCCTGGGCGGCCAGCGTAGCCTGCACGTTCCGGGCCGCCAGGACGTCCGCGCCCAGGCGTTCCTCCACGGCGAGGCGGGCGGCAGCACTCTCCCCGGCCCGCTTGACCTCCAGGTCGTAGGTGCCCACGACCGCCTCGGCGCTGCGGCGGGCCACGTCGAGGCGGCCGTCCGCGAGGGCCCGCTCGGCGGCCAGGCGGTTCTCGCCCGCCTTCCTGGCGTCCTCCTCGCGTTTCCTGTCGGCCCGTTCGGCGGCGTCCTGGCGGCGCTTGATCTCCGCCTGCGCCGCCTGCCACCTGGCGAGACTGACCTCGGGCGTCACGCCGCCCGCGACGATCTGATCGAGGCGGTCACGGCCCGCGTTTCGCAGTGAGGCTTCCATCCGCTGCTGGGCCACGGCATCCCGCTGCTGCTGCTGTTCGCGTTGCAGGGGCGTGAGTTCCGCCCGGCGGCCCCGGACCTGTTCCAGTTTCTTCGTGGCGTCCCCTGCGAGGTCCAGCAGGGCCTTGTACTTCGCGGTTTCACCCCACCGTTTCTTCTCGGCCTCCGCACCGGCCAGCGCCTCCTTGCGGATGGCTTCCAGTCGGTTCGTGACTTCCGCCGCCGGGCGGCCCAGGTTGTCCAGGCTGGCGGTGACGTCCAGCTGCCCCTTGAGTCGGTCGAACTGCTGCCCGTACTCGGACGTCGCCCGGCCGGTCTTCCCGGCCTGCAGGCCCACCCATTCGAGCGCCTGCGCGGCCAGTTCGTTCTCCTCCCGGAACTTCTTCAGCTGGTTCGTCGCGGTGCGCCACCGCTCCCCGTCCGGCGCGGAGCCGCCCGGCGCGTACTTCGTCACGGCGTCCGTGAGGCGCTGCGCTTCCCGCACGTACTGATCGAAAGTCTTCGCTGGAGTGGGGGCCGCACCGGGTGTGGCCGCCACGTACGGGCTGCCCTTCGTGACGCCCTGAAAGGTCACGCCGAACGGATCGACGATCTGCCCGTTCCGCACGGCATGCAGGTGCAGGTGGGCGTTCTTCGCCCCGAGTTCCCTGTGCGCGGACGTGCCGGTCTGCCCGACCGTCGCCAGGAACTGCCCCTGCTTCACTAGGAGCTTCCCGCCGGCCTTGTCGATCGCCTCGACCAGCCCGTCGGCGTACCGGTCGAGGTGGATCATGCTGAGACGCTGCCCGGCCGCGTCGAACAGGTCCACGATGTTCCCCTGCGCCCTGTCCTGGCGGACGCTGGCGTACCCGCTGAACGGCGCGTACACCTTCGTCCCGACCGGCGCGAAGAAGTCCTCACCTACGTGCCGCCCCCAGCTGCCGTTCGGGCCGTACGTCTGGTCGTAGGGTGTGCCGCGCGTGCGCCCGGCCATACCGACCCCGGCGACGATCGCCATGCCCGTCACGTCGGTCGTGCGGGCCTGACCGGGCAGCAGGGGTCCCTCTCCGGCCAACGCGGTCGGCACGAGCGGATCCCGTTTCAGCAGGGCGTCCGTGCCCTTGCGGACGTGCGCCTGCATCACCCCCAGGTAATGGTCGAAGTTCGCCATGACCTCCTCGATCTGCTGAATCCGGGCGGCCGGGGTGGGGGCGCGTTCCATCAGTCCGCTCGTGACCATCTCGTTACTAAGGCTGCGCGCCACCGATTCCCGCTGCGCGTACTGCAGCGTCCGGAACGCCACCTCGCCGCTCAGGACCCGCCGGAAGATCTGCACGTACGGGTTCTCGTTCACTTCCTTCCCGGCCTGCCCGGCGCTGAAGAACAGCTTGTACGCCATGGTGGTCGCGTCGTCCTTCGCCCAGTCGATGGTCAGGACCGCGCGGATCTCGTGCGGGTTGTTCCCGGCGTCCTCCAGCGCACTCTTCAGCGCGCCAAGTTTCTCCAGCAGCGGGTTCACGCCCTTGTCGAGCACGGTCGTGAAGGCACCCAGCACCGACCCGCTGAACAGGATCTGCGTCCGCTCCCACGCGGCGTTGAAGCCGTTCACGCTGTCCTCGGCGGTGCCCTTGAGCTTCCCGACCTGCCGGTTGAGGCTGCCGGCGCTGCCTGTCACCTGCGCCAGCACGCCGTCCGTGTCCTCCAAGCCACCGTTCAGCAGACCCAGCACGGCCTGCAGGCCGCCCACATCCCCGATCAGGGTGGCGAGCGCCTCGCTGTTGTCGCCCACGCCCTGACCCAGTTGAGCCAGGAACTTCACGAGGCCCATGGATTTCAGGGCGGCCGCGTCGAACTGGATGCCGAGGTCCTTCGCGGTGTCCGTCGCCGCCTGACTGGGTTTCTGGACGTTCGACAGGGCGCTGCGGATGTACTCCAGCGCCGTGCTGGCCGGGATGCCGCGCGTGGTCAGCAGGGCCATGGCGCCCAGCAGTTCCTCCATCGGAACGTTCAGGGCGGCGGCCTGCCCGGCGGTCGCGCCGAGACTCCCGGCAATCTCACCCAGCCGTACCTTGCCCGCGCTGATGCTGGCCCACAGCAGGTCACTGGCCCGACCCGCCTGACTGGCGTCCTGGCTGTACGCGTTGAGCAGGCTGGTCAGGGCGTCGGCCGCGACCTTCGTTTCCTCGCGCGTGACCTTGGCGAGGTTGGCGCTGCGGGCCAGGAACGCCAGGGCGGCGCTGTCGTCCTCGGTGCCCTTGACGCTGGCGCCCAGGATCTCCTCGTACGCTTCCTTCAGTTCCCCGAAACTCCTGCGGGCGTCCGCGCCGACCTGCAGGATCCCCCGGCCCACGCGGCCCAACTGGCTGGGCAGCCGGTCGGTCAGGAGGCTGATCTCCGCGAGGCCCTGCTCGTACTCGGCGGCCTTCTGCGCGCCGGTCACCAGGGCGTACCCGAGGGCGCCCACGGCGGCCGTGACGGCGGTAAAGGCAATGGCGTTCTCCGCCTCGGCAACGGCCGTCGCGCGGGCGGCCGGGTCGGCCTCCTGGTGCGCTTCCTTCAGGGCCTGCACGTGCCCGGCCGCTGTCTCCACCGCGCCGCCCATGCCCTCGGCGGCGATCTCCACCCCGGCCGCGCCCAGTTCCGCCTGGGCGGCCGCTTCCGGGAGTTCACTCAGAGCGTCCACCGCTTCCTTGGTATCGGCGGCCGCCTGGGACAGACCGGACGGCCCGCCCGTCTGGGCCGCACGGCCAACCCCGCTGAACAACCCCAGGCCCGTGCCCCCACTGATTCCGAACGAGGCACCCAGGTTCACGCTCTGCGCGCCCCGCTGCACCTGCGTCGCCAGGGCACGGCCCGCCTGGAGGGCCTCCGCGTACCGGGCCTTCAGGCCGTCGATCAGGCCGTCCGCGCTCCAGATCCCCACCTGCCGCAGCACGCGGCTGGGACTGCGGATGTCCAGGGCGTCCTTCATGCCCTTCTCCACCGCTTCACCCGTCGCCTCGCCCGCCTTCTTCACCTCACCCTGACGCGCCCGCACGCCCTCGGTCACGCCGTCCCCGGCCGCGCGGCCCACATCCGCCCCGGCGTCCCGCATATCCCCCTGCGCCGCGCGGTACTGCTGGTAGATCCCGGCCAGCTGCTCGGCCAGCTGCCCGAACGGCCCGAGGTTCCCCAGCGCCGAGAAGATGCCCTGCTGCACCCCGGACGCGAACCCGCCGGGCGTATTGATGCCCTGGGCGCTGTCCATGGTCCGCTGGGCCGACGCGGCAATCTGCGTCAGGCGGCGGTACGCGTCACTGGTCCGGTCGACCGCCTGGGCCTGCAACAGCGCCTGCTGGTGAATGCGGCGCTGCGCCTCGATCACCTGATCGTCACTGAGCTGCCGGGACTGCCACATGTTCCGGTTGGCGACCATCTCGTTTGAGAGGGCAGTGATGCTGGCCACCGAGCGCTGCTTCTCGTCACGCGCGGCCTGGGTCGCCATCTGGGAGGTCAGCCGGATTTGGGCCTGTTGTTCCCGAATGCGCGCAGTACGCGCCTGAGTTGCCGCCGCTTCCGCTTGCCCGGCTGCCGTCTGGCTCCGGTACCCTGCGAGAACCGTCGCATTGTGCTCCCGGACTGCATGAGCACTGGCCTGATACTGGGCACCCAGCACCTTCGCCGCGCGGGCCTGCTCGCTGGCCTGCTGGCCGGTCAGGCTGCCCAGGGCTTCCAGATCTTTCTTCACGCGGTCCGTAGCGGACAGTGCAGCGCGGTCGTCCACGCGCAGCTTCACGCCTTCGCGCTCCACCTGCTGCTGCAAGCGGGCGAAGTCCGCCCAGAAGCGGGACTCGTCAAGCAAGAGTTTCCACGCGAGAGAGAACAGCGACCAGCACGAAGGCCCACGAGGCAGGGGCTTGAAATTCCCCGGTCTCATGGGCCTTTATGCGAAGTGACTATGCCTCGCACACCCAGCCTACCGCAAAGCATCATCACCGCCCAGCTGAACCGAATCACCAGCCTCAGCGGTCTCGTTCCCTACAGCACCTTGCGCAAAAGCGCCATCTCCCAGGAGATGGCGCGGGACTCCTTCGAATCGACAGAAGACCTCCAGCGTCGCGCCAGGAACGCGCCGTCCGGCGCGTTCCTGGCCATTGATTTCGTCATGGTGCCCCACGCCGGACGGACGATGGAAGGCGTC
>NZ_BMQM01000060.1 GCF_014648115.1 Deinococcus seoulensis | reverse complement strand
GGAACTGCGCCATCGAGAACCCCGGCGGGGTTCTCGATGGCATCTGGACGAGGTCTGCGTCAAGGTCGGCGGGGTCAAGCATTGGTTGTGGCGAGCGGTCGACGAATACGGGGACGTGCTGGACATTCTGCTTCAGGAACACCGAGACACCCAGGCGGCCAAGTCCTTTTTTGTTCGCCTCCTGGGGGAATACGACGTGCCGGAGGTGATCCATACCGACAAGCTGTGGAGCTATGGGGCGGCGCTGCGTGAGATTCCCGTGCTCCACGGCGTGGAGCACGTTCAGGTCGCTTCCACCGCCCGCTGTAACAATCTGGTGGAGCAATCTCACCGACCCACCCGGCAGCAAGAACGAAGCCAACTGGGCTTCAAGCGCCGGAAACGAACACAAGAATTCCTCGCCCTGCACGCCCGAGTCTCGAACCTCCATCGACACACGCGAACCACCGTTCCCGCCACCCTCAGACGAAGCCATCAATCCGCAGCTCTTCTCCGCTGGCGAGAGGCGATGCAGCAGGTGGCTTGATTCTCAAGCCACCTGCTGAGGGGGTGACGTGAGAGTAAGAACAGAAACCTACGCTAAGGAATTATTTGCGACTGCGACGCCATTTCCTGAGTTCGGCGTCTGCTGAGGCGTCACTGACCTCGGCATAGCGCAATGTGGTCTGGATATGGCGATGCCCCAGCCGCTTCCGTATTGTTCCCAGACTGACCCCACCATTGACCAGTTCAGTAGCGTGGCTATGCCGCAACTGGTGCAGTGTGCAGGCTACGCCTGCCTCAGCCGCGTAATGCTGCCAGCGCTCCTGCACGCTCTGATAGCGCAACGGGCCACCACGCCCATTCTTTTGCGCCTGGAACAGCGGCCCATGCTCGTACTCCAGTGAGCGCAGATACTTCCGCAGGGCATTGACCAGTTTAGGGTCATCGAGCAGCACCGTCCGGCGCTGCCCCCCTTTGCCCAGCACGGTCAGATGTTCGTCGCCTTTGCTGAGGTCGAGGTCGTCCAGATGGATGTTCAGGGCTTCGCTGATGCGAAGTCCCGTCTCGAACACCAGGCGGAACAGCAACGCATCTCTGGCCTGTTGCCCTGGAATCACGGCAAAGATGCGCTCCACATCTTCACGGCGCAGTCCTCGCGGATGTGGTGGTGGCACAGTAGGCCGTTCCAGATGCAGCGTCGGGTCAATTTCCAGTTTCCCGTGCTGTCTGGCCCAGCGGCAGAAGCGTTCAATGGCGGTCTGTTTGCGGTTCTGCGTGGAAGCAGCCCACTCGTGGGCTGCAAAGTAGGCTTCCAGCGTCGGGGCATCCAGTTCCTGATGCTGTTCCAGTAACCACCGTTGCAAGTGATTCAAGTCAGCCTGGTAAGCCCGCAGGGTGGCCGGGCTGCGTTTCAGCCCTTTCAGAAACTGCTCAATCGCTCTCTGGAAATCGTCAGCGTTCATTCCTGTGATAAGTGTACTTTCACCCTCTGAAACCGATGGCAGTTTTTGCCGTCAAATTCGCAGACAGTTTTCAGTTTTCCTGTGATAAGGATAATTACAACAGGTTTTACACTTGTTTGTCGCAGCACCAGCAAATCAACATTCAGTCACCTTTCATCACTACTATGCCTAAATGCGGATACTCACTGCTGCCCTCGTCAGTCTTGCCCTGGGGACGCTCGCCCTCGCTGCACCACCCCTGAACCGCTCGGCTTACCTCTTCAGTCATCCAGCGACCCGAATTCCCCTGACAGTTGGCCAGAACCAGGTCACGGCCTTTGACCCTGACGAGGGCAGCGCCGTGACTTTCGCCGGGAGCAGCCAACCCCACGCCTTGAAGCTTCCCGGCAAACTGGCGTGGAATCCGCGCCCGACCCCGCAAGGTGTTCTGGCTGCACAACTGGACTTCGCCAAGTGCCGGGTGGTGCTCTGGAACCTCAGCACGCAGAAGGCCATTTCCACGCTTCAGGGCGACTTCAAGGAAACTTTCGGCTGTGGTCGGGACGGTACCGAGTTCGTCTTCAACTCGGCGTTTACCGCCGATGGGAAGTTTTTTCTGGCCGCCGACCACCGGGGGGCCAGCCGCTGGGACGTAAGAACAGGCAAGCGGCTCAATGTCCGCACGGGGGGTTGGTACAGCCTGGATGTCAGCCCAGATGGCAAGACCGTGGCGCTGCTGGGCGAAGGTCGCCGCATCGAACTGTGGGCCTCTGACTTCTCCCGCCGCCTTAAGGCCCTACCTGCCCAGCCAGCCACCTGTCTTAACTTCATGGGGGCACGTCCAAATTGGAGTCCCGATAGTCGCCTGCTCGCCTTTCCCTGCAATGGTGAAGTACGCGTCTGGAACGTGCAGGCCGGGGGTCTGCGGAGCTATCAGCGGGCGGAGCAGAACGAATATGCGGAAGCTCCTGTATTCAGCCCCGATAGCCGTTTCCTGGTGGCCGACGAGGATGGGGCAGGCGTAGAAGCCTGGGATATCGCAACCGGAAAACGCGTCGCCAACACTGGCCCTGTGAAGGGAACGCAGGTGACGGCTGTGGTGGTGACCAAGCAGAACCTCGTTCTGGCGGTGCTGGATGACGGTCGCTTGTTGCGCCTGGACTTGCAGCAGCCCGGCTCGGCTTTGCAACCCATCCAAGTCTACGACCGACCTCAAACGGGAGCCACTCTCTGGCCGCGTCTGACAGTCAACGCTGAAGGAACTTGGTTCGCCATGTCCAGTGGTCGAGGGCAAGTCAAAGTGGTGCCTCTACCTTTGCCTGATGATTGGCAGACTGAAGCAAAGGAATGAACCACAAACTCAACGCAGCACAGCTCCACCAAAAGGCGAACGTACTGCCCGCAGTTCACGCTGTAAGCTCTGCTATGTCTCTACAGGCCCGTTTTCTTTCTACAGGTTTTCTCGGCGCACTGCTCAGTGTCAGTGCTGCCGGAGCGGTAAGCATCCAGGCTTCAGGCATCTTGCCGGATGGCCCGGCCAGCGAGGTCAGTGTGCGGGCCGATGGCGCACAAGTCGCCGTCACTACGGCTGACCGCGTGGGCCTGTTCACTCCCCAGGGGCAACGGCAGGCTCTTGTGTCGCCCACTGGCCGCCTGCTGGTGGATGTCGTTTACAGCGGCAATGACCTTTTTACGCTGGACACGACAGGAACTCTGGCTCAGGTCAGTGGAAAGCAAACCAAGGTCGTGGGGCAGGCCCTCTGCGGTAACCTGAAAGGCAGTGAAGGGCCACACCTCGCGGCGAGCGGCTCCACGCTGACGGTGGCGTGCCCTCATACCCTGCTGGTCGGCCAGCCGGGACAGTGGCAGAGGATTGACCTGCCGACCTTGCCTGACGGCTACGGTGCTGGGCAGGTCGCCGTCAGTCCAACCGCGAACGAGGTGGCCGTCATCCGCGCCTCGCAAATTCTGCGCTTTCACCTGCCTGACATGAAACCGCTGCCGACCATCACCCGCTTACCTGGGGAAGACACTTCGTTTATGGATGACCCTGTTAAGCCTGCTAGCGCTTCGGCAGTGGCTTATGACGCGTCTGGGCAGCGTCTAGCGGTGGGCTGGAACATGAGCTTCCCCAAAGCGTACAACCAATCCGTGACGGTCTATGACCTGAAAAGTGGGACAGGACGCTCGTTGCCTACTTATGCCGACAACACGAGGAAACTCGCCTTCAGTACCGACGGCAAATTTCTTCTGGCAGACGGCTTCAGTACCCCGCGCCTCTGGAATCTGACTGACCGGAAACGGCTGGCACCACCACAGCCGACCAATACCGGGATTGGTGTTCAGGGTGTGGCGTGGCTGGGCCAGAACATCATCAGCACCAGTTCGCTGGGGGCACTGGCCCTGACGCCGCAGGGTCAGCAGGTCGCCAAGTTCCAGATGCCGCTGGCCCACGTCAATCTCCTGACCGTCAGTGACAATGGACGTTGGGTGGCTGCGGCGGGCGAAGGTCGGCAGCTTAACCTTTTTGACCTGAAGGCAGGACAGGCAATCTGGAGCGTCAAGGCTCATCCGTATCAGGTAGGCAGCCTGAAGTTCAATCGGGCTGGCACGCTCCTGGTCAGCGGTGATGCGAACTCGGAATTCGTGCGCTTCTGGGACGTGAAAACCGGGAAGGCGGTTGGCCCCTCGGTCACGGGCATTCATTCTATTTCTGGATTCACGCCGGGGGATAAGGAAGTCGTTCTGGGCGGTCGTATCGTTCCTGTAGCCCCTTTGCTCAGGCGTCAGGGCGAGCTCTTTCTGGGCAACCTCCCTGGTCAGACCTACCGCAAGTCGGTGAGTGAGACTTCCCAGCTCACGCCGGATGGAAAAAGTATGTGTGAAACGCAACTTATCTTCCGTGACCGGGGTATGGGCTTCCGGGCGTCCTCGTGGCAGCTCGGCGCACTGGAGAAAAATAACTTCGGCCTGTCACTGCCTGAAGAAAGGCGTCTGGGGGCCACCAGTGCCGACTGCCGCGTACTGGCCGTGGCTGCTATAGACGTGATAGGCAAGGAACATACTTATCATCCGCTGGGCGTTGAGGTTTATGACCCGGCGACAGGCAAGAAAATACAGATGTGGCCCTCTGGCAATCGGGTGGAGTCTTTGGCCGTATCCTCAGATGGTCGGCGAGTCGCCTGGCTGGAAGATGGCCGCGCCGAATTGCTGATAGGTGACGTGAAAACTGGGAAACAAGTGGTCTGGAAGCTCCCGGCAGTGGTACAGGACATGGACACTGTTCCTCTCGCCTTTCGGGCTGATGGGAAAGCATTACTGGTAGGGGTCGGCAGTCAGTCGGAAACGAGTTTCACAGTTCTGAACATTCCCTGAGTCTCTTTCCTGCCATGACTGATGCCCGTCGAATTCCTCTCTGCTGAGCAAGCCGCCCGCTACGGGCGGTTTGCTGTTGACCCCACCCCAGAACAACTCACCCGTTATTTCTTCCTGAACGAAGCCGACCTGGCTTTGATTGCTGAGCGACGCCGCGACCACAACAAGCTCGGTTTTGCCGTCCAGCTCTGCGCTTTGCGGTATCTGGGAACCTTTCTGCCCAATCCTATTCAGTTGCCGAGAGTCGTGGTGCAGCATGTCGCTCAGCAACTTGAGGTTTCGCCAGAAGTTTTCCTACGGTATGCACTGCGCGAGGAAACCCGCTACACCCACCGCCGCGACATCGTGGCTTACCTGGGTTACCGGGAGTTCGACGAGTTTCAGGTGTTCCGCCTGATTCGCTGGATTTATGCCCACCTCGCGGTCAGTGCTGTGCGCCCGAGCGTCCTGTTCGACCTTGCTACAGCTCACCTGCTGGCCCAGAAAGTTGTGTTGCCAGGCGTGCGTGTTCTGGAGCGGCTGATTGCCCGTGTCCGCGAGCGGTACACCGCTCGGTCTTTCCTCGGTTTGAGCCGCCGCCTGAACAGTGAGCAGGAGCAGGTCCTCGAACAGCTTCTCGTCCTGCCCACGGGGAAATGGCAGACCCCGCTGGAAGTCCTGCGAACTCCGCCTTCACGGGTGGGAGCCATGTCGCTGTATCACGCCCTGTACCGCGTGGAACAGATTCGCGCTGTCGGTGTCGGAGAGGTTGACCTCTCCGACGTTCCAGCCGCACGTCAGGCTGCCCTGATACGTCACGCCCTGACTGCACGAGTACAGCTCATCCAGCGGATGAGCGAGGAACGGCGGCTGGCAACCCTGCTGGTCTTCCTGCAACATCTGGAACGCACCGCCACCGATGACGTACTGGACATTTTCGATGGTCTGATGACCAGTTTCGCCCTGAGAGGGGAAGCCAGGCGGCGACGGGAACGCCTGCGTTCCCTGAAAGACCTCGACCAGGCGGCTTTGCTCTTGCGTGAAGCGACCCTGATGCTGCTGGACAGCAACCTGCCTGCCGAAAGAGCGCGTGAACTGGCCTTGCAGAAGCTGGGGGAACAGGCACTGCGGGAAGCCGCTGGAAAGGTCGCGGCCCTCGCCAGCCCTGATGAGGACACCCACGCACTGGCCCTCAGTGGGTACTACACCACTGTCCGCCGCTTTCAGCGGGTCTTTCTTCAGACCATTACCTTTACTGGAACCCCTACAGCTACGCCGCTGCTGGATGCCCTGGAATTCCTGAAAGCCAGGGATGAGCCGGGGCAGGGCAAGCCCAGATGGAGCGACGCTCCCCGGAGCGTCGTTCCGAAAAGCTGGGAAAGACAGGTCTTTCCCTTTGGGGGCCAACTCGACCAGCAGGCGTACACCCTCTGCGTGATGGACAGGCTGCATCAGGCTCTTAAGCGCCGCGAAGTCTTTGTGGAGCGCAGTGAACGCTACGGTGACCCACGGGCAGAGCTGCTTCAGGGAGATGCCTGGCTGGAAGCCCGTGACGACGTGTGCCGCGCCCTGGAACGCTCTCTTGACCCCAGGCCGGAACTTGAGCTGTTGAGCATCGAACTGGAAAACGCCTTTCGTGAAGTCGAGGAGCGCTTGAGCGTCAATTCATCGCTGTCACTCACTCAGGAGGACGGCCACACCACCCTTCACCTGGCCGCGCCGGAAGCGATTCCTGAGCCGGAGAGCCTGAAGGTGTTGCGGGCTGAAATTTCAGCCCGCCTGCCCGTTGTTGACCTCGCGGAACTCTTGATGGAAGTGCATTCGTTCACCGGACTGGCTGAGGCGTTTACCCACGTCGCAGAAGGCCGAACCCTGGTACGACATCTTCCCCTGAGCCTCTGTGCGGTACTCCTTTCACAGGCTTGCAATATCGGCCTGAAAGCCGTGTCCCGTCCTGATGTGGAAGCCCTGACCCTTCCGCGCCTATCGTGGATAGCGCAGAACTACGTCCGCGCCGACACCATTACCGCCGCGAATGCCCTGCTGGTGAATGCCCAACTGGAGTTGCCGCTGGCCCAGAGCTGGGGCGGTGGGGAAGTCGCCTCTGCCGATGGCCTGCGTTTCGTCGTTCCCGTTCGCACCATCAATGCTGGCTGGAACAGCAAATATTTTGGCGCTCAGCGCGGCGTCACCTACTACAACTTCACCAGTGACCAGTTCACCGGATTTCACGGCATCGTGATTCCGGGAACCCTGCGGGACAGTCTGTATATCCTCGCGGGCCTGCTGGAACAGCAGACCCGCCTCGACCCCCGCGAAATCATGGCCGACACCCACGGCTACAGCGATGTGGTGTTCGGATTATTCGCCCTGCTGGGCTACAAGTTCAGTCCCAGGCTGGCGGATTTATCTGACCAGCGCTTCTGGCGACTGGATAAGGACGCGGATTACGGCGCACTGAACGACCTCAGCCGTCACACCCTGAACGAGCGGCTGATCGCCGCTCACTGGGAGGACATGCTTAGGTTGGCCGGGTCACTCAAACTGGGCAAGGTCGGCGCAACGAGCATTATGCGTACCTTGCAGCGTGGGGGCAGCCTGTCGAGTCTGGGACGGGCTATTGCTGAACTGGGTCGCATCGAGAAGACCCTGTACCTGCTGAACTATGTGGGCGACGAGGCTTACCGCCAGCGAATTCTGCGGCAACTCAATCGGGGCGAGCAGCGCCACAGCGTGGCGCGGGCCGTGTTTCACGGACAGAAAGGGGAATTGCGGCAGCGGTATCGGGAAGGGATGGAAGACCAGTTGAGCGCACTGGGCCTGGTCGTGAACGCGATAGTCCTGTGGAATACGCGCTACATCCAAGTAGCTCTCGATGAGCTACGGAGCATCGGTCATCCGGTCAACGATGAGGACGTGGCCCGACTGACTCCATTGCTCCACGAGCATGTGAGCATGCTCGGCAAATACGATTTCACCCTCTCAGAAGATGTGGCTCAGGGCAACCTGCGCCCCCTGCGTAACCCGTATTCCCTGGAGGAGTACATCAATCAGATTCCTTAGCGCAGGTTCCTGTTCTTACTCTCAGGTGACCCCCTGAGCTACTCCGGCCTCACTCAGGTTAAGTTGCCAGAACCCCCCGTATTCGTCGACCGCTCGCCACAACCAATGCTTGACCCCGCCGATCTTGACGCAGACCTC
>NZ_BMQM01000059.1 GCF_014648115.1 Deinococcus seoulensis | reverse complement strand
CAGGTCTAGCCCGTATCCGCGTGCGCCGACTCGTTTCATAGCCTTATTATGACAAATGCTCTAGGGCGAAGCCCCGGCAATACAGCGCCGCAGCATCTCCGGCCATGGCCGTTCCCCGTGCGGGTCCTTGATCAGCAGCAGGTCGATCACACAGCGCGGACAGATCCGCACGTCGCGGAAGTTCTCGTTTGGAACAGGCTTTTTTCGACCGGCTGCAGTGCCCTCTTGCTTTCCGGCCCTTTGATTCCGCGTTGGACGTGGCCCTGCACCGTGCATCATCACCGGGCCGCACGAACCGACTCGCGTTGAGGATCATCAGCCCCGTACGGCTTGGTCCGCAGCGGGCGGGCGTGCTCCTGCTGCCGGGCCGTCCCTGGTAGAACCATCACTGGCACTGCGCCTTCCCACCTCATCAGGCTGATCCGCCCCCTGCTCACCCTCTTCCTCTGGAGGCCTCCCCATGCTCACCCTTTCCCGCGGACAGAAGAAACCCCTCACTGATTTCACGCCCAGCACCCAGTTCGCGGTGATCGTCCAAGCCGGTCTGCCCGGCACGGACATCGCCGCCTTCGGACTCGACGCGCACGGCAAACTCTCCGACGACCGCTTCATGACCTTCTACAACCAACCCGACGCTCCGGACGGCGCCGTCCGCTGGTCACAGCAGGGCGACCGGACCACCTTCCTGATCGACCTGACCCGCCTCCCCCCCACCATCACCCGACTGGTGTTCACCGCCACGCACGACGACCACGCCGTCGGGCAGTCACCCACCCTGACCGTGGAACTGCCGGGCGCCGTGTTCGACGCCCGCGACGGTCTCGTGAACGAACGCGCCGTGATGCTCGCCGACCTGTACCTGCATCCCCCCGGTCCCGGCGGGACCTGGCGGGTCGCGGCGGTCTCCCAGGGGTTCGACGGTGGCCTGCGGCGACTCCTGGAACACTTCGGCGGTGAAGTTGCCGAGGAGGACCCGGCGGAGATGGCTCCAGTGGCCCCCCTGCCCGCGGCGCCTGCCGCAGCGCCCACCTCGCCGGCACCAGTGCCCGGGTCCTCACCGGCCGGTCCGCTGGCCTCCACGTCCGGGGGGAAGGTCAGCCTGCAGAAAGGTCAGAGTGTCAGTCTCGTCAAGAAGGGAGGCGAGCCCCTGACCCGCATCTTCCTGGGGCTCGGCTGGGACCCGGTCCGGGGCGGACGCAACGTCGACCTGGACGCGAGCTGCATCGTGTACGACGCATCCGGCCGTGACATCGACCGGGTCTGGTTCATGGGCCGCTCGGGTCAGCGCGGCGCCGTGCAGCACTCCGGGGATAACCTGACCGGTCACGGGCAGGGGGACGATGAGCGTATCGCGGTGGACCTGACGAAGCTCAGCCCGGACGCGGCGCACCTGCTGCTGACCATCAATTCGTTCCAGGGGCAGGCGTTCTCGCAGGTGCGCAACGCGTTCTGCCGGGTGGTGGACAGCGTCAGCGGTTCGGAACTCGCCCGCTACGACCTGGGCGAGGGGGGCCGCACACGGGGATGTTCATGGCGCGCGTGTCCCGCACGCCTGACGGGTGGGTGTTCACGGCGCTGGGCCTGCCGGGGAAAGGGGCGACGGTCCGCGCGATGGTCAAGCCGGGCCGCGACCTGCTCACCTGAACGGGGACGGCCGGTCCGGCTGGCCCGTGGCGGGGTGGGCCTGACCTCCGATGCCTGCCCGGTCGTCGCCACCACACGCGCCGGAAGTCCACGGGCACCGTATGAAGTTCGCTACAGTGGCGACCGATGTCTCCTGAATCCCGCTCCTCCCTGAAGCGCCGTCTCCTGCGACCGACCCTGCTGACCCTGGCCGCCAGCGTGACGACCGCCCTGGCCGTTGGTTTCACGTCCCAGCGCAGCGTCCCGGTCAGCGGCGGTACCGCCCGCTCCGTCCTCTGGCTGTCAGACACGGAACTCCTGAGCGGCGCCGACAGCCGCGTCGTGGTGACGGACACCGGGGGGACCGTCTCTCGCGTCTATCGCGGCGCGTCCGACGAGGTCTCTGCCGTCTGGATGAGCCCCCAACGCCGCTGGGTCGCCTCGCTGAACGGCTGGAGCGGGACGGAAGTCACCGTGTGGGACGCCGGGACCGGCGAGTTGGCCCGGCGCATCCGCGGGGAGTACCTGACCGCAGGGTTCGTGCAGGGTGATCTTCTGCTCGTCCAGTCCGACGAGAACCTGAGCCTCTGGAACCCACAGAACGGCGAGCGCCGGCCGTTCCCCAACCCCCTGGGAGACGACCTGACCGGCGTGGTCACGTCACGCGACGGGCAACGCGTCGCGCTCAAGAGCGAGAACACCGTCGTCGTCACGGACGCGGCCGGTCAGGTCCTGCAGAAGCTGAACGCCCCCGGGGTGGGGTCGGTCGGCTTCTCGGCGAACCATGAGTGGCTGGCCTTCACCGGGGACAAGTACACCACCGCGCAGCACCTGCAGAGCGGCCGGACGATCCGGATTCCGGAGAGCTGGGACGTCGAGCAGTTCACGTTCGTGCAGGATCAGGGGCTGTTCATGTTCGGCGAGGACACCTTCTACGCGGTTGAACTGGCCACCGGCAAGGTCGAGAGGACGCCCGCGAAGGTCGGGGGAGCGGTCCTGTCCACGGATACCAGCAGTCAGGGCACCCTGGCCACCGGCTCCTACACCGGGATTCGGGTGGGCACGGGCGACGGGTCGTCGCTTCTGCCCCTGCCGGCCGCCTCGGTCTACTGGCTCGGCGTCCACGCCGGACAGTTCGTGACGCTCGGCGTGGACGACCGCCTGGTGGACGAGCAGGGCCGCCCGGTCAGTCCGGTCATCCGGAACGTGGGCGACCTGACCTCGACGTCCGGCGCGCTGTGGTTCTCGACCAGCGGGAGTGTCAGTCAGCTGCAGGGCGGTCAGGCGAAGGTCGTCGCCACCTTCCGGGACGACGACCCGTCCAGGGACCGGCTGAACGTGACCGAAGGAGGCGCGGGCGCTGTCCTGGAGCGTGGCCGTGCCCTGCGGATCGTTCTGCCGGGACGTGCCCCGATCAGCCCGGACCTGAGCAAACTGTCGACGTCCTACCTGGTCGGCGGCGCCCTGAGTGCCGACGACCGCACCCTGAACGTGCTGCAGAACGACGGCACGCTCAGCGAGTACACGGTGGGGACCGGCCGACTCCGGACGGTAGCGGACCTGCCGGGCCAGGGCCTGCAGCTGGCCATGGGGCGGGGCGGGAGCCGCGCGGTGATCTCCCTCACGCAGGGGAAGTACACGCTGAGCATCCTGCCGCCCGGAGCGACCGGACCCTCCCGGTCCATCACGTTGCCAGGCAGCGGCATGGCATTGGACCTGAACATGCGGTTCAGTCCGGACGGCAAGAAGCTCGCGGTGATCAGTCAGGGCCGCAACGTCTGGCTGCTGGATACCGCGACCCTTTCGGTTCTGGCGAAGGCGGGTCCGTTCGTCGACTCGACCCGCACGCTCGCCTGGTCCGCTGACGGCCGGGAGCTCGCGGTGGGCGCCGGGCTGGGTGGGAACGACGCGATCACGGTCTTCACGGTGAAGTGATACGGACTCGCGGAGCTGCGGAGCAGAGCGAGAAGCCGTCCACACCAGCGGTTGAAGATGAAACCCTGGGGCGTGCCGTCGGGCCAGGGCGGAACTGGAAACCGCTGTGAGCGTGCGGCGAGGCCAGGGACGTTCTGCTCTCTTCCCTCCCGGTGACTTCCGGGCGGACCCGGTCCTTACGAGACAGCAGTTGAGCGTGGCATGAAGGAGCGTGCTGCTGGCCCCCGGATTGCTGCGTGAGGGCGGCGCAGGCCTGGCTGGCATGGCGATACGCGCTCTGGCGCATGCGTGGGCCGGGCGCGGGCGGGTACGGTGGCGGGTAATGAGTGATGTTCCAGTCCGGATGCACGAGGATGAGGTGATCGTGGACGCGGCCCTGGTGTCGCGCCTGATCGCGGCGCAGTGCCCAGCGTGGGCGGGGCTGTCCCTGACCCGGATCCGCCACGCAGGCACGGACAACGCCATGTTCCGGCTGGGGGACGGGCTCGTGGTGCGTCTGCCCCGGATCGGCTGGGCGGCGGACGACGTGCACAAGGAGGCGGCGTGGCTGCCGCGCCTCGCGCCGCACCTGCCGCTGCGCGTGCCGGAACCGCTGTTCGTGGGCGTGCCCGGCGAGGGTTACCCGTTCCCGTGGGCGGTGTACCGCTGGCTGGAGGGGGTGGACGCGGGCCTGGACACCGTGCGGGACGGGCATGAGCTGGCGCGGGAGCTGGCGGGATTCATCACGGCGCTGCGCCGCGTGCCGCCCCCGGTGGAAGACGCGCCGCAGGGCTCCCGCAACGGCCCGCTGCATGACCGGGACCGGGGGACCCGTGGGGCCATCGCCGACTGCGTGGGCCTCCTCGACCCCGTGCCGGTGCTGGCCGCGTGGGAGGCTGCGCTCGCAGTTCCCGCCTGGGCCGGTGACCCCGTGTGGATTCACGGCGACCTGAAACCCGGCAATCTGCTG
Organism: Deinococcus seoulensis; assembly: GCF_014648115.1. Lineage (NCBI taxonomy): Bacteria > Thermotogati > Deinococcota > Deinococci > Deinococcales > Deinococcaceae > Deinococcus > Deinococcus seoulensis. The sequence goes on along the minus strand of NZ_BMQM01000059.1, from coordinate 3,519 downwards.
GCGCACGGCGGGCGGTTGAGTGCCGTGATCGACTGGGGCGGCCTGACACTGGGCGACCCGGCTGTCGATCTGCAACCCGCGTGGAACCTGCTGGATGCCCCGTCCCGGCAGAGTTTCCGCGCCGCGCTGAACGTGGACGACGCCACGTGGGCGCGCGGGCGCGGCTGGGCGCTGAGCGTGTCGCTGGTCGCCCTGCCGTACTACGTGCACACGAACCCAGAATTGGCCGCCATCTGCCGGCAGACCATCCGGGCCGTGTTGGACGATCCGGGTTCCTGATCCCGGTTCAGGGGATCAGTTTAGCGCCCGCGTGTCGACCGGCAGCACGCCGCCCGACACCAGTTCCTGAGCGGCGTCCTGCAACGCCGTCAGGGCGACCCGCTGGGTGAAAGGGCCGGTCGAGACGCGCGCCACGCCCAGCGCCTGCAACTCGCTCGCGGGCAGGCTCGCGCCGGGCACGCTGATCAGCGTCAGCTTCTGCGGCCCCAGCGCCGCGACCACCTGTTCGATCTCCTCGCGCGCCACCAGCCGGGGCACGAACACCACGGGCGCGCCGGCCTCCAGGAACGCCTGGCACCGGCGGATGACCTCGTCCAGCAGCGGCTGGCGCGGAGCATCGGGTTCGGCGCGCACCAGGGCGTCGGTGCGGGCGTTCAGCACGAAGTCGATCCCGGCCGCCCGGCCCGCGTCCATCACGGCCCTCACGGCGGCCACGGCCTCGTCCAGCGGCTTCATCTGGTCTTCGAGGTTCCCGCCGACCACGCCCGCCTCGATGGCCCGGCGGGCCGTGTCGCCGGGGTTGCCGTACCCGGCCTCGAAGTCCATGCTCACCGGCAGATCGACCGCCTCCACGATGCGCCGCACCATGTCCAGATGCAGGTCCAGCGGGATGTTCTCGCCGTCCTTGTACCCGAAGGTCGAGGCGATCGAGTGACTGGCGGTCGCCAGGGCACGCACGCCGGGTACGGCGGCCACTACCTGCGCGGACACCACGTCCCACACGTTGGCCAGCGTCAGGATCTCGGGGGCGGCGTGCAGGTCGAGCAGCGTGCGGGCCTTCTGGGCAAGGTCGGTCATCCCGTCAGCTTAGGGTGGCGGGTCGGGAGCGTGTCCTCAGCGTTCCTTGGGCGTTCTGGCGCGGTCGAGAGGAGAGCAGGGATCAGCTCTAAGTACACTGCGTTGATCTTGTAGATAAACCGCGCGTACGGGGCGCCGCTCCTGGACAGTACGGTGATGCAGGTAGACGCGCATTCCACCTCGCAACCCGGCCCGAAGCGTGGGCCTTGCAGTCGCGGCGACTGTCCTGAGAACGGGTTGACGTTCGTCCCTGCCGGGCAGGTGACACATGTCCGGCGCCAGCCGGAACAGAGACCGGGGAGCCTCCTCACGCCGTCACCCTGTCGCTGTGCAGCGGCGCCGGATCCCGAGCGCTGCGAACACCAGGAGCGTCAGCAGCTCGGAGACGAATCCTGCGCCAGGGATGCCGGGTGCAGGGATCTGCTGACCCTGCACCCGGAGGCGCTCAAGGAACGACCGGACCGGCCTGGTGGCGTGACGACGACTCGGCGCCGCTGGGATCGACGCGGGACGTGACGCTCGAACCGCCAGCGCCGGGTATCGATATGCAGGCCTCAAATACCGGCAGGACGGACCTCGACTGGATCAATCCGTTGGCTTCCCGGGCAACGCCTGCGCTGTGCGCTCCGTTGCCGAGCCTCCCGGTGCTGCGGCCCGCGTTACCCCTTGACGGTGAGCAGGGGGCGCAGTTCCGCGACCGGTTCCGCCAGGCCGGCCTCCCGGAGGGTCTCCACCACCGGGCCCACGCCCTTGTAGGCGAACGGCGCTTCCTGCATCAGTTCGGTCCGTTTCCGCTCCCGGATATCCGGCCGGGCCCGGCGCCAGTCCAGCGGCGTGACCACCCGGAATGCTTCCAGGAACGCGCTGAATTCCGCCTGCGAGCCACGCATGGCGTCGCCGCGGGCCTGTTGCCGTCCCGCTCCATGACTGGCGCTCCAGAGGGCTTCCGGGTTCCCACGGCCAGCCAGGATGAAGCTGCTGGCTCCCATGGAGCCTGGGACCAGGACCGGCTCCCCGGTGTACGCGAAGGGCGTGTCCTGCATCTGCGCGAACCCGCGCGCCGGGGCGGCGCCCTTACGGTGAATCCAGCGGCCGTCCTCCGGCCAGATGAAGTTGTGGGCCGCGTCGTACAGCAACGGGAAGTCCATTTCACCGCACGCCTCTTCGAGTCCGGCGCGTGTCATCTGGCCGAGCCACAGGCGGTTGACGGCCGCGAAGTTCGCTGCCATCTGCAGGGCACTCTGCACGGCGCGCAGGGCGTCTGGCGCCGCGTCCTGCATGACCGGGAATACACCGGAGCGCGGCCTGGGCAGGCCGGCCGGCCAGGCGTCCCGCGCGGTGCGCGCGGCGAGCTGACCCGCCCAGTGCCCGACGCCGAGGGAACCGCTGTGGATCATCACGGTCACCAGGCCTTCCCGGATGCCCCACTGGTGCGCCGCACGTGGATCGATGATCCGGTGGACGACCTGCACCTCCGCGAAGTGGTTGCCTCCGCCCAGCGAACCGATCTGGCTGTCGTACGTCAGGTCGTCCGGCGCGCCGATCCAGTCCCGCAGAGCGCCCAGTTGAGGTGGGGACAGCCAGGGTGTCCGGAGCTGCGCCGTGTGATCGCAGCGCTCCTGTTCACGCTGCGGATCCTGCCGCGCCAGACCGTCCCACAATCCACCCGTTCCGGGCAACCCGAGCAGGCTGCTCACGCCGCCTTGCAGCAGGGCCTGTCGTTGACGCCCGGTCATGGCGATCTGGCGTCCTCCCTCGAAGAACAGAGCCCGCAGGCGGCGCTCCAGTCGGTCCAGGTGTGGTGCGACGTCCTCACGCCGCAGGGACGTGAGATGCAGGCGCATGCCGCAGCCCACGTCGTGACCGACGGCGCCGGGCAGCAGGAACCCGTCCGCCTGCAGGACGGTTCCCACGGGAATCCCGCTGCCGCGGTGAAAGTCGGGGGTCAGGGCGACCCGCTGCAACCGGGCGGGTGACGGCAGGTCGCCCTGACTGTCGAGGAGGCGCAGCAACTCGTCGACAGCGCGGTCCTCGAGCGGAACGTCCGGACGGGCGAACAGGGTGACGGGAACATCGGACGGGTGCTGGACACGCAGGCGGGTGCCGCTGATGCGCGTGACCTTCGGGTGGTACATGGAGACCTCTTTCTGTGAACGGGGGCGTGGGTCAAGTCGCGCGTCGCTCCAGGGGAGGGCGCGACCTCGACCTGCCGCAGCAGCCGTCCAGGCAGGTGAATCCACCCTACCGGCCCAGGCGCGGCTAGGCATCCGCCAGATGACCGAGTTCTCTCACAGCAGGCTTCATACGGACTCCGATTGAACGGCTTTATAACAAGAGTTTCCACGCGAGAGAGAACAGCGACCAGCACGAAGGCCCACGAGGCAGGGGCTTGAAATTCCCCGGTCTCATGGGCCTTTATGCGAAGTGACTATGCCTCGCACA
>NZ_BMQM01000058.1 GCF_014648115.1 Deinococcus seoulensis | reverse complement strand
TCCGGTTGACGCCTAGAGTTCCCCCCATTTTTTTGTTCGGGTTTCGCTCATAAGTAGATACGGTGTGGCAGCCGCCAGCCCCTTAATCCCGTCAGGGCAAGGCTGTCGGCGGCAGGTTTTACACCCGCTTCATTCATGTCAATTCCACGCGGTTATGACCCCGCGCGGCATTCATTCCTGGTCGCCCTACATTCTGATTTGTTATGCAACACGGCCCATAGTGCGCGGCCTGAATCTGAGTTCATTGAGTCGATCGAGGAGATTAATCCCCGGCGCTCTTCCCAGTCGTGCCAGCGCCATTACGCGCACACGACTAGAGCGGTGTGAAGGCCACCCCGGCAAGGGCGGGAGTCTTCGGCAGCGAAGCGCGAACACCACCTGGAGAGTCGCACCAGCGGAACGGCTTTTGATGTGGGGGCAAGCCCCCCGGACCCCCCAAAAGTCCCTCGCAAAGCAACATTCATAAAGTTCAGTTACAGACCTACGGATTCCAACGCGTGTAACCACACGGTGTAACCACACGCCGAACGTGCGCCACAACGTGTCCGGCTACAACGGGTGTATGTCCCCTGTTCCCCAACCACCATCCAGCCCACCTGACGGCCTGGAGATCGCACGCACTCAGCGTCTACACCTGACAGCGCAGGCGCTGCTGTTCGACATCGCGCGCCGGGTGCGCGCAGGGTACATCTGGCACGTTGGCGGCGAGGTGCCAGCAGACAAAATTCTGGGTCTGGTTGCCAAGCTCAGCGGGCAGCATTCCACGCACCTGGACCGGGTAACGCGACACCGAAATAAAGCGGCCGGAGAAGCCGCCGCAGTCTTATTTATTTGGCCTGTTCGGAACGATCCGAAGGGCTACACAACCACCTTCCGGTTCCTGCTGCTGGGGACCGAAAATCTGGAAGGCGAGCGCATGCAAGACGGCCGACATAAGCCAGTCAGAGTGAACCTTTACCCTGACGATTCTGCGGAGTTCCACCTGGTCGCCACACGTCGTCCCTGGAAGCGCGGCGAGTCCCGAAAAGGCCCTGTACCTGTGACCTGGGAATGGCAGTTGTGCCCCCGTTCTCTGACCCTGCTGCGTGCCCGGATGGACGCCGCCGCGCGCGGTCCCGCGCACGGGTTGCAGCAGCTGATTGGTGCATACAGTTCACTGCCGATGACCGGCGCATATCGCCGCCAGCTGGCCGAGGTGATGACCAGCGCGCGCCAGACCTGGCGCACGAACCAGACGCCGACCGCGCGTGCCTTGCGCGAGCGGATCAAGCGCGGCGAGGCGGTGGACCCGCTGCGTACCAGCGCCCTGCCGTTCATGTCGTCGTTCCCCGTGATGTACGCCGATCCGCCAGAGACGCTGGCCGATCACCTGGCAGCCGCAGGACGCGTGCGCGGCGAGGTCAAAAGAAGCACAGCCGCGCGCATGCGCGCCATGCACGCAGCCCCCCACCTGAACTCTGAACCCGTTCCAGAGGAGACCCCCGAATGAACACGCGCGAAACCACCGCAGCCCGCCTGTACGCACTGACCTGGAACAGCGTCACCCACGAACTGGCCGCGACCAGCGCCCGCGACCTTGCAGCTCAGGTGCAGGCGATCACCAGCAGCAAGCAGGCAGCAGGCCTGGCGCGCGCCGCATGGGGTGACGACCAGGCAGACCTGCAACTGGCAGGCGTGCGCCTGGTCGCCGTCGGCCGGATTGTGCGCCAGGTCTGGCGCAGCGTGGCAGTCAACCGCACGCCTGGAACGGTTCACAGCGTAAGTGATAGTAGTGACAGCAATGCCAGCAATACCGCAGCACCCGATATAACCAGCACTGCTAATAGTGCTAGCAATACTAGCAATGACGGGAGTGCGATTAGACCTGCATTGGCGAGGTTCAGACCCGTATCTGAGGAGGCGCGGAACGACTCCACGCACTACGATGCCGCCACACGGGGGGACGAATGACGACGGACATAGGGCTGGACTGGAACGAAATCCGAACGAGGGCAGCGCAGTTCGCTGCGCGCTGGTCAGATGAGGAGCGGGAGCAGGCAGGCGCGCAGGGGTTCTGGACGGAGTTCCTGAACGTGTTCGGTCTGGACGCGCGCCAGATCGCGGAATTTGAACGCCGCGTAACCGGCCTGCAAACCGGCAGTGGTCGTGGACGGATTGACATGCTGATTCCCGGCCAGCTGCTAGCCGAGCACAAAAGCAGGGGCCGCGATCTACAGGCAGCGCTACAGCAGGCGTTGGACTACGTGGACGTGCTGGAGGAACACGAACGCCCGCGCTGGGTGGTGGTCAGCGATTATGAACGGCTGCACCTGTACGACCGCGACACCAGCACCAGTGATGAATTCCCCCTGATTCGCCTCCCCCAGCGCGTCGAGCGGTTCGGGTTCCTGATCGCCCGCGAGTTGCGCCGCCGTGAGGACGCCGCGCCCGTGAACGTGCAGGCCGCCCGAAAAATGGCCGCACTACACGATGAGCTGCGCGCCGCCGGATACACGGGCCACGACCTGGAGCTGCTGCTGGTCCGGCTGTTGTTCGTGCTGTTCGGAGACCGCGCTGGGCTGTGGGATCAGAACGGCCTGTTCCGCGATCTGCTAGAGGACGAAACCCGCACAGACGGCGAGAATCTAGGGTTCATGCTGATGCGGCTGTTTGAGACCCTGAATACCCCCCGTGATCGCCGCCAGGCGCAGCTCCCTGCAAAATTCAAGGTGTTCCCGCATGTCAACGGCGCGCTGTTCGCAGAGACGTTGCGGCCGGCCGAGTTCAGTCCAGAGATGCGCCGCCTACTGTTGGACGCCTGCCGCCTGGACTGGTCGCAGGTCAGCCCAGCGATCTTCGGCAGCATGTTCCAGGGTGTCATGGACCCGCAGCAGCGCGCCCACCTGGGGGCGCACTATACGAGCGAAACCAACATTCTGCGCGCGATAGGCCCACTGTTCCTGGACGAGTTGAAGGCCCAGCGAGAATCCGCGAGGGGGGACCGCCGCCGCTTGCAGCAGTTCCTGGACGCATTGCCTACGCTGCGATTCCTGGACCCGGCCTGCGGATCAGGTAACTTCCTGCTGGTGGCATTCCGCGAACTGCGGCGTCTGGAACTGGACGCGCTGGCAGAGATGATGAACGGCCGCCAGGTGCTGGACATTGACCAGCTGTTGCGCGTGAACGTCGAGCAGTTCTACGGCATTGAGCTGGATGAATTTGCCGCGCAAATCGCCCGCGTGGCGCTGTGGCTGGCAGACCACCAGATGAACCGCGAGGCGAGCCAACGGCTGGGCCAGTCGTTCGTGCGCCTTCCGCTGTCACACGGTGCCCACATCCGACACGCCGACGCGCTCGAAACGGACTGGGTAGAACACCTGGAGCTGGAGCAGCATCTGGCGGGACTGCGTGGCGTGTACGTGCTGGGGAATCCGCCGTTCATCGGCGGCAAGAAGATGAGCGCGCCGCAGCGCGCCCAGGTGGTGCGGGATTTCCCCGGCGTGAAGGACAGCGGCGTGCTGGACTACGTAGCTGCCTGGTATATCCGCAGTGCCCGTCTGCTCCGCGAGACCATGCGCCTGTCCGCCGAAATGCGGGCGCAGGTCGATGTACGCGCTGCTCTGGTGAGCACAAATAGCGTCACCCAGGGGGAACAGGTTGCGCCGCTCTGGACCGGCATTCTGGGGGAGCTGGGTCTAACCATCACAGCAGCACACAGGACATTCAAATGGAGCAACGACGCGCCAGGACAGGCCGCCGTGCATGTAGTCATTATTCAGATGGAACCCGCGTCGCAGGCAGCGCGCAGACCGCGCCGCCTGTTCACGTATAGCAGGCCTGCCGCTGATCCCGTGGAGGTTCACGCACAGCAGATCGGCCCGTATCTGGCAGACGCGCCGCCTGTCATCGTCAGGAAGGCGCAGGCACCCCTGCGAACTGGCGTGCCGCCTATCCACTTCGGGAACATGCCGCTGGACGGCGGGAATCTGCTGCTGACCCGTGAGGAGCGCGACGAACTGCTGGCCGCAGAGGAGAACGCCGCGCCCTACGTGCGCCCACTGCTGGACGCTAAGACGTTCCTGAATGGCGGCGAGAGGTTCTGCCTCTGGTTGGAAGGCGTCAGTCCGGCTGTTCTGGCGACGCTGCCCCATGTATGTGCCCGCGTCGATTCGACGCGCCAGTGGCGGCTGGATAGCGTAGACGCAGGAACGCGCAGAATGGCCCAGTCCCCGGCGCTCTTCCGGGACCGGAGACTGCCTGAGCGCTACTTAGTCGTGCCAGGATTTAGCAGCGAACGGCGGGAGTATGTGCCGGTCGCCTATCTGGACAGCAGCACTGTGGTGAACAATAAGCTGTACATGATTCCAGACGCCGACCTGGTGCACTTTGGCCTGATTCAGTCACGCGTGCATATGGACTGGATGCGGTTGGTTGGCGGCCGCCTGAAATCCGACTACAGCTATACGAAGGACGTTGTGTACAACACGTTCCCCTGGCCTGACCGCGCGGCGCTGCGGCCGCGTCAGGTGCAGGTCATCGAGGAGGCGGCCCAGGCCGTTCTGGACGCCCGCGCTGCTCACCCGGACTCTTCGCTGGCCCAGCTGTACGACCCGCTGCTGATGCCTGCTGACCTGCGCGCCGCACACAACGCATTAGACCGCGCTGTGGAGGCGGCCCTGGGCATCCGGGCAGGCAACACTGAGGCGCAACGGGTGGCGCACCTGCTGGCCGCGTATCAGGCGCTGGCCCCAACGCTAGAGACGCAGGCAAAGAAGCCGAAGCGAAAACCACAAAAAACACAGTAACGCTGTCCTGAACATCGAGGGCGCGACCCTGGGCGACGACAGCGCCCGGTGGGCGCGCCCTCAGCGCGTGCGCTGCGGTCTCAACACAGAGGGGCGCTGCCCCTTGACCCCGCCCCCAGGGCCTGCACGGTGCGCCGCGCCTGTGCGCGGTACACTGCACACAGACCACACAGGAGAGCACGCATCAACGTAGACCGACCCTGAACACAAATAGCAGAGACACGGCCGCGACGGCGAGCGGCACATAGAGCACGCAGCATCGGACGAGATTTAAAATAGAACGTTCAGGACAGCAAAAACGAACGGCCAACCCGCCACAGGTCAGCCGCTCCAGTCTCATCAACCCGATCAGAGGTTTTTTCGATGAACACCCCACCAACGAGTGGGGGGCGCACGGATAGTGTACCACCGCCTATGGGGGCGCGTGTAGTACCTGTCACTGTGCTGCCCCCCGGCCCACCAGGCCAGGCGCAGCATGCCCGCCCCTAGAGCATTGCAGGACGTTCTGACTGCTATCACTGCTAACGCACCTGCGTGGCCGCTGTGCGGCGCAACCGTCCACCAGGCGGGAGCGGGGTTCCGACTGCCGACCGATCAGGCCGTGCAGCAGACGTACTGGCAGCCGAATGCGCGCGGTAAAATCCACGCACTCGTTGCCGACTGTGACGCGGTAGACCCCATCACGCGCGTGTTGCAGGGACACGCACCAGCGCCAAACGCGGTGGTCTGGAACATGAACAACGACCACGGACACGCGCTCTACCTGTTGTCTGAACCCGTCGGTCGTGGCGGCCGCAGTAGTGCGCGAGCTGTCGAGTACGCCGAGGCCGTCTGGGACAGCATCGACCAGGCGCTACAGGCCGACCTGCACTACACGCGGCTGCTGAGCCGTGGACCGCTGGCACCGGGTCATCTGCTGGAGATCGTCCGGCCGGAATTGTACGACCTGCACGAGCTAGCGCGCGCCCTGCGGCTGCCACAACGGACGCAGCAACCGAGCCGCGCGCAGCGTCAGGCGGCGAGCGCCGCTGACTCCCGCAACCGCGCTCTGTTCGACAGCGTGCGGCAGTTGGCCTACGCACACGCGCACCTGACGGACCTGGCACGTTACGCACTGCTGGAGCGACACGCGCAGACGTTCAACCAGGCGCTGGCGCAGGAGCATCCGCGCGGCGCACTGAGCGCCAGCGAACTGCGCAGCGTGGTTGGCAGCGTGAACCGCTGGACAGGCCGCAATCAGGGCAGCCTGCGCCCCCGCCTTGCAGGCGCGGTGGACCGCTCCAGGCAGCACAGCCGGGAACGCCAGTCCGCAGCGCCCGCAGCGGTTCAGCGTGCCCGTCAGGCCGACGCAGGCCGTATGACCGCCGAGCGCCGCGCAGAACAGACCCGGCAGGCCCTGCGCGCTGGCGTGGCCCAGTTGCAGTCCCAGGGCGCACCCGTGACCGCAGCAGCACTGGTCGCAGTCACGAGGCTGCCAATACGCACCGTATACGATCATTCCGACGTGTGGAACGTCTAAACGGCTGATAATTATACTCAAGTATAATTTTTGCGAAACGCTGGTGGTATCAGGTATACAGGCCCCGAACGGGGCCTTTGTGCTTGTCTTGGTTGTCCCGCGTTAGCGGGTCCTTCTTGTCTCTCTTATCCCTGTTGCTTCCGGATGTACTCCACCAGAGCTGCTTCGATCACGTCTCCCAGACTGGTTCCGTGCAGTCCTGCCAGACTTGCCGCTGCTCTCTTCAGTTCCGGCCTGATCCGTACATTCATTTGTTCCCGTTCCACATCGCCTCTGCGTTGCACCCCGTCAGCCGCAGCGCGTCCACGTTGTGGTGGTGGCAGCCTGAACAGCTCGGGATCACGGAGCGCAGCCGCCGCGCCGGTCGCCGCGCTGGGCTGAACCGGCACAGCAACCGGCGCAGGTTCAGGACTGGTGACAGGTGCTGTGGGTTTCTTGGCTGGCGTCTTCCTGGCAGGCTTTTTGGGGGCAGCTTCCTGAACAGCAGCCGGTTGAACGTAGCTGTACCTGTCTTTTGTTGTCTTTTTCGTCATCACTTCACCTCGCGGGCCACGCCCTGAATGTCGCTCCACGCCTCACCAGCACGCGGGTCCTGCACATCGCGTACCAGACCGCCGACCTCTGCTGCACGTTCATACGCCGCCAGTCGTCGAACCACGGTATCCAGCACAGTCAATCCAGCGCCGCGCAGCGCGTCGCGTGCGTCCCGACCGGCATGACCGACAGGAGCGGCCCGTGTGACCAACACCCGGACCCGGTCAGTCGTTCCAGCCGCTCGCAGTTCCCCCCACAGGCGAATGGTCGAGACGATTTCCGGCCGGGTGGTTCCGGTTGGCAGCAGCACCAGGTCCAGCGCCTGCGTCATCGCCACCAGATCAGACAGCGGGGGCCGCCCCTCGCTATCTACCAGCAGGTAGTCTGTTGGCCTCTCCAGAGCCGTCTGAGCGCCGTCAGGGGCCACGACCTGGAATGGCAGTGTCTGACCAGCAGCAGCCCATTCCAGGCAGGTCTGCACCCTGGTGTCCTCATCTACCAGAACGACCCGCCGCCGAGGTCTGCCACCTGACAGCGCGCCCGCCAGGTGCCAGCTGATCGTCGATTTACCCACGCCCCCTTTCTCGCTTGTTATTCCTATGCGTCTCACACGAACAGAATACGCTGATACCGCTTCAATTGCTAGCAGTTCTAAGCAGAACAGATGCTGCTATTGTGCTAGCAGTTCTATCTATTTAGATTCGATAGCAGCGTGTCGTTCCAGTAGACGGCTGACCTGTTGCGGCCCCCAACCGCCCCCCCGGCGTGCTGGAATACCAACGGCGTCCAGACGCTGGGCAATCTGCCGTAGGGATAGCCCCTGGTCACGCAGCAGCGCCGCGACCGTTCCCGCAGGTCGTGTGGCCTCAATCGCGGCGCGGCGCATGGTCGCAGCGCCAGCAGCACGCCGTTCCGGCGTCAGGGCCGCCGGATTCCCCAGCGGCAGCCCGCGTGCGCGTCGAGCGGCCAGCGCAGCGCGCGTGTCGAGACTGATCCGGGCCGCCTGCTGTTCAGCAACGGCAGACATGATGTGCAGCACCAGCGGCTGTGCGTCAGGCATGTCGGCGGCCTGGAACGCCACGCCAGACTCCATCAGCGACGCAATGAACCGGACATTCCGTGCGAGCCGATCCAGCCGCGCAATGACGAGCACCGCGCCTGAACGCCGACATTGCGCCAGTGCAGCCTGCAACTGGGGCCGTGTGCCTTTCTTCGTGCCCGTCTCCACTTCCTGGAACTCAGCCACGATGACCAGGCCACGACCCTGCGCGAACGACAGCACCGCTGTGCGTTGTGCTTCCAGTCCCAGACCCGACTGCCCCTGCCGCTGCGTGCTGACCCGGTAATACGCGACCGCGTGCTGGCCTGTCGCCGCTGTGCCGTTGAACGTCATGCAGCCAGTGTCGCACGCAGACTGTCCCGCAGCTCAACGTCCCCATGAGGTATGTGACACTATGCGGAGTCCGGCGCGCGCCCGTGCCCGCTGCGCAGGGACAGCACCTACGCACCAGGCACGACCGCACCCCGGTTGAGGATGTCAACCGCAATCTGGCGACATGACGAACCCACCCCATGCTGGTCAGCAGAGGGGGTGGTTCCGAGAGGGAATATGGATGTGTTACTTGTATCCAGTTGCTACAGGCGGCCTGCCTGTGAGTTGTCCCGTGTGGGATGCGCGTCCTAGTCGCGCTGAACAGCCGTGTGGCTGTTCGTCGTTCAGTGTTCTGCGGTGCGCTTCGCTGTCGTGGGATTCCATCCCATGACTTCCACCGCCGCTGGCTTTCGACTTCACGGACTGCTGTACGGTCGTCCCGTACCCGTTCTCCAATCCACTCCCCTTCGACCGAGTCGAGGTGTGCCCGGGGCGATCCTGTCGCCTGTCTCATCGCCTGCTCTCCCCGTGGGTTCAGCTCTGTTCAGGTGGTTGCCGCCATCCTGAACGCCTTCCCATCGTTCCCCAGTTAGACATGAACTACATTGTTTAGCCGGCGTCTCACATCCTGTAGCCAGCCGCTGACCTGTACGGTCAACGCTGTTCCCCGAACCTGCGTTCGGATTTCGCGCGCTAAATGTTGCCAATAGCTGCGCTACCCCTACAGTGCTTCTGACTTCGGTTCAACCATCCCACTACAGGGGATGGCACCGGCATCACTCTCCACAAGCGACCGCGCTCTTTTCGAGTCGCGGCCTACCTTTACCGTTTAAGCTGTCCAACGACCCATCCAGCAGCTTTCGCCACCCAATGGTGCCGCGCCAATCCATCTCCGGTTGACGCCTAGAGTTCCCCCCATTTTTTT
>NZ_BMQM01000057.1 GCF_014648115.1 Deinococcus seoulensis | reverse complement strand
TCTTCCGAAATCTCAATGCGCCGATGGGAACGGGCCATGCCCAAGTCTACTTCTTTGGTGCGTTGTACTTAGCGGCGTTCCTGCCAGATGACTTCCATGGGTCTCTGCTCGTTCGTTTCCTGCTTCAGCTCGACGGCGTAGATGCACAGGGTTCTGTGTTCAACCCAGGTGAGAAGGACCATGGAATGCTCCTGGAGATTGCTGTAGCTGGGAAGGTCGTCCCACTCGCTGCGGGCGAACAGCCCCCGGATGGCGATGGGCGTGAGTCCGGTGCGCCTGTGGACCGGCCGCTCCCGGTGAAACCACCAGCCTATCTGTTCCTGACCTGACTGCCTGACCGCGTTCGTGTAGCCATTGACCCAGCCCTTGTCATAGGTCTGATGCTCGGAGGCCCACGGTCCGGTCTTTCTGCCGATCCGGCGCTCCGGTGCCACGGCGAACCCATCTGCCACAAACGTGTGACGCCACTGCGTACCGATGACCGGCGCCGGTGTCAGCCAGTGACCATACTCCCGGGCGTACTGGACCATGGACTGGGTGCCATGCCGGGTCATCAGGAGACTGGACTGGAATCCGGTGGCGCCATGGCTGGGGTTCTTGAAGACGGACCGCATGTAACCGAAGTGATTGAGCATATGTTCTGCACCTGGAGAGCACGAGAGAATGTTCTGCTGGACGGTTGCCTCTGCTTTGCCACCGCGCGTTGCACGCCTGCGCTGCCGACGCCCTGAGGAGACGCGAGGCCCCTGCATTGCTGGAGGACAGGACGCCAGGGGATGGGCACGGGCCCAGGCAACAGCAGACTAGCATGGCTTTAATTGATATGACTTAAAGTGAATGGTCGAGTGAACGCCGTGCCGCCACGCTGAGCACATGGCCAAAACGAACAAGGGGCCAACAGAATCACGGCTGACCTTCGGGCGACGTCTCCGAGAAGAACGTCAAAAGAAGGGAATGACCCTGGAAGACCTGTCCGAGGCGAGCGGAATCACCTGGTCATACATCGCACAGGTGGAGGTGGGCCGCCGCAACGTCGGGGTGGACAACATGCACGTCCTGGCGCAGGGCCTGGGACTCACACTCCGGGACCTGCTCTGAACCGGACACCCCCGGAAAACAGGGCAGATCAGCCGCGAAGGGCCAGGCTCTTATCTTGACGTGAGTTCAGGAATCAGGAGTTGAAGAGCGAGCAACGGATCAATGGTCAGGCGGCACACCGGCGCTGTGATCTGACGAGCTCTTCCACTAAATCTCCTGCGAAAGTCCCCCGCTACCCTGCGTGAGTGAGCCACGACCGTCTGGAACGCCTCCGAAAACCGAACCGGCCTACGTGCCGATGTGAACCCGTGATTATTCACCTCGGTGACGCCCGCAGCATTCCAGGCTGCCAGAGCCGCCGCGTGGATCTCGGTCCGGGTGAGTAACTGACCTGCTCCCCGAAAGCCAGGGTGACTTGACCGCAGAACCGGACGGCGCGCCCTCCGTGAAGTCCGGCAGCGAGAACGCATCCTCCTCCGGCGCGGCGGGTGAAGAAGGGGCAGTGGAAGAAGGGACCGCAGCCTCCGGCGTCAGGGTAGCGGGCGGTGTTGAAGAAGCGGGCGGTGTCGGTGCGGCGCGGGACTCCGTGCGCCCCCCGAAGTCCTGCGGGTCCGGCGCGTGCTCCGCTTCCCATCCGCCCTGTCCGGCCAGGTGGTCGAGCAGGTCATCCGGCACGCCCGCATCCGCGTCCATCCATGCGCCCGCCGCGTCCTCGGGATGAACGTCGGGCGTCGGTGCAGGGGGCGGCGCAACAGGGGGAGGTGCGACGGGTGGGGGCGCCGCTGGGCGGGTCGGTGCCGCTGGCGTGACGGGTGCCGTTTCGACCGGGGCCGGGCCGGGCTTCACGGGGCGGGGTGAGGGAGAGGCGGGTATGACTTCGGGGGGCGCGAACTGCGCGCCGCGTCTTGCCTGCACCTGCAACGCCGCGGCGCGCAGGGTCATCAGGTCACGGACATCCACTCTGGCTCTGATCATGCGCTCCTCCTGCCGCCGTCAGGCGGTGACTGGTCGGGTGATGTTCTCACACCCAGCTTCGTGTCGTCTGCGCTACTCGTCTGCGTTACTCGTCCGCGTCCGGCAGGGAGTCTTCCGCCTGCGAACCGTGGACGAGCCACAGCAGTTCCTTCCCGCGGGTCAGGGCCACGAACGCGACCGCCGCGTCCCCCTCACCTTCACCCGCGCGGCCCGCGTCGATCACCTCGTCCGCTTCGAGCAGCGCCACCCGCCGCGCCTCCAACCCCTTGGCCTTGTGCACCGTGCACATCCGCACGGCCGGACCCTTCGTCACGAACAAGGAACGCACGAGCGTCATGACGTCCTCACCCGACGCGCGAGCACCCCGCCGCTCGGCGAGGATCGCGACCTCCACCGCGAACGACGCCACGCATGACAGCAGGTCCACGTCCGCCTCCACCGCTCGGCGCAGCACCTTGCCGCGCAGACCCGACGCGTCGTGAGCCTGCAGCAGACTCATACCGTACTCGTGCAGGCGACCCTCCACCTCATCCGGGGCGAACGAGTACGCGAAGCAGCGGCGCACGTGCCCCTCCATCGCCTTGACGATGTCATGCCCCAGCACCTCAACCGGCACGCCCTCCTGCGCCGCCCGCATGGCCAGACTCAGCATCGGTGCGTTGCGCCGGCACATCACCAGATCACCGGGACGCAACTCGCCCAGCAGGTCCTCTTCCGTCACGCGCCGCACCTCGCCGTCCGCCGCGCCCGGCGCCGCCTCGATGCCGTCACTGAACGCCGACGCCAACTCCACGTGCGAGGCCGGGCAGCGGAACGTCACGGTCAGCGGGAGGGTCACCGCGTCGAACACCTGCGCCGCCCGGTCGAGTCCGCCCCTGTCCGCGCCGCTGAACCCGTAGATCGCCTGCGAGTCATCGCCCACGAACACCACACGCCCCCGGCGACCCACGACGTGCCGGACCGGCCGGTGCTGAAGTCGGGAGAAGTCCTGCGCTTCATCCACGAGCGCCACGTCCAGCGACTCGAAGCCGTAGCCCAATTTCAGGGGGAGGTGCAGCATGTCGTCGTAATCGAAGTGACCCCGCTCCCGGAAATCTGCGAGCGCCCGGTCCTGCACCGTGCGGACCGCACCGACCACGTCCAGGCTGTCCGGGAATTCGAACGCCTGCTCCGCCGCGAGAGCGAGGACGGCCTCCGACGAGTTGGCGATGTGCACCATCGACAGACGCACCAGGGTCATGAGGGACTTCGCCACGCCGCGCGAGTACACGCCCGCCTCCTTCAGAACCGACTTCACGATGTTCAGTCGCTTCCACTCCGCGAAGGTCGCCTGCACCGGGCAGTGCTCCTCGACGAGCCGCCGACCGAACGCATGGAAGGTGGACACCTGCACGTCCCTCGGGAGTGCGCCGCGCAACTCCTGCGCGATCGACCGGTTCAGCGCGAACGCCCCGACCTCCAACCCGCCCGGCAACACCTGCGCGACCGTCCGAAGGACCGTGGACTTCCCACTGCCGGCCTTCGCGACGACCATCACGTTCCGCGCCGAATTGACGACGTGATGAATCACATTCAGTTGCTGCGGCGTGAACCGACCAAGCGCCACGCGAACCTGCTCCGCGTCCACCCCCGGACGGAGCGAGCGAACCACCGCGCCCGGATCGAACGTCACCCCACCCAACACGCCCGCGTGAATGTCACCCACCCCGAACAACGCTCCCGGTTCTGCGATTCCTGTCATGCCTCCCCTGGCCGCGCGAAGCGCGGTGACTGGTCGGGTGATCTTCCACGTCCCCCCGCGCCGCCGCAGACCCCATGCCAGGAACGCACCGTCTCTCAGTTCCGCCGCAGACCCCAGAGCAGACCACCCGCACCGCACCCCAGGCCAGCCGCTCCGCCGGACACCCACCGCCGCGCCGCGCCGACCCTCACACCCACCCGCGCCGCACCCCGGAAGACCCACGTACCCCACTGCCAGAGCCGACGCCAGAGCACCCCACAGACCCGGCCAGGAAAGGGCAAGATGGCCTGCCAGCGCCCAGGAGGCCCAGATGTTCCCAGGCACCCCTACTCTCCGAGAGATTCGGACTTTATACCAAAAGATGAGGGGGTGGCCGCCCTGTCCCTCAATCTAATATCCCAAAATAGAGGGGGTAGGATGCCTAATATACGAGCGTGGGGATTGGCCAGCCCCGGCGCAGATGGGCCGGGAATGCCCTGGTCACCCGTGTTCCCAACTCGCGATCTGGCACGGTCCGATGCCCAACCCAGGGAGGTCGTCAGACGATTGCCTGAGTCCGGAATGCGCCTTCGGAGGACGTGCCGGATCACCTCGGCTATCCCCGTTTCGGTCTCCTGTCGCGCCGCGATCTGCGGGTGTCCGAGCAACCTGAACCACTCCACGGCGACGCCGGAGCAGAACGCGCTGGATCAGGTCAGTCTGGGCAACGTACCTATCCTGAATGTGCAGGTTTACAGGTGTCCGCCCAGGGTCACTGAACCCCTTCTGATCCCCGTATCCCGAACCGCTATCCGGCACGCCTGGCTGTCCACAACACGGAGTCAGTTCACGTAGGTTTGCTGAGGGAAGAACGCACCTTCGGGAAACACTCCTGATCACTCTGACGCACGCCCGATAGTGCTGTTCCGACGCCCGGTGTTGCCGCTGTTTTCGAGAGTCCCGCGGACCTTGAATCTGCACGTTCGGGACCCTGCGTTTCAGAACTCTGATTTGCTTCCTGGCTGTGCTGTCTGCGCGTGTACCCAGAACGTTCTGCGCTCCAGAATACGGAGTCGTTTCACGGAGATTTACCAAGGGTAGAACGCACCTTCGGGGAACGCGCCGGATCACTCTGACGGATGCGTGACCCACTGTTCCGAAGCCGGGTGTCGCCGCTGTTTTCGTGAGTCGTTCCGACTCTGAATCCGTACGTTTACCACCTGCATTCCTGATCCCTGAACCCTTCCGGAACCAGGCTGTCAGTTGTCACGACGGGCGCGACTGTTCGCGTGCCTGCCGAGTGGATAATCCGGGTGCCGGATTGACTGCCCTGCCCTGGCAGATGCGCGCCTCCGTGGGGACACGCATCGTCCGCCTTGGTAGTCGCTTTGGCAGTGGTCACGGTACGCCCAGCGACGACGCCTGAGAGGTCATCATTCGCCGCGCGGGCGCACGCCATGTCTGGATGAAGTCGAGTGCCTGACCCTCTCGCCGTCAGCGCGGAACATCAGCGTTGATCGTCACGCCCTACGTCCATCGTCAGGGCAGGTGGCACGTCCGGAGCAGTCTGCCCGTAACTGAACAACTCAGGCAACTGTGAACCCGCCTGGACGGCACGCCCAGACTCCCCAGCGGGTGAGCAGAGCAGTTGCACATCCGGCGCACCTCATGACGGTTCCGTAGCCCTCCGATCTCGCCGCGCAGGGGGCCGCGACAGTCAGCCGGAACGGTCCATGAGTGACCGCTCCGATGGTGTGCTGACTCTGGCCAGGGACGCAGTTTGAAGATGCGTCCGGGGCGGGCAGGGCAGGTGAAGATCAGGTTCTTTTCCGACCCGCTTCGCACGCCGAAGTTGACCCGGCCGATCACGTTCATCCGGGTCTGGTTTACCTCGTCCACAGAGCTGCCGCGACGGCCGGAGATGAGCACGTCCGTCAGTTCTCTGAACTGCAGGTACGGTTCAGCGCAGTAGTCATTGAGGTACAGGTGCTCCAGTCGTCTGACCGGATGGCCAAATCTCACGTTCAGGAGTCACGAGCAGACCAGTCCCGCTGCCCGAACTCAGGGTGGCGACCAGGGGTGATATGGAAGGGGAATGTGGTGGGCTCATGGGGTCTGCACCCCTTCTGTCGGAAGGGCGCAACAGAAGCCCGGAGGCGCGATCTGCACCCCCGGGCGGGACGGTCTGACAGGCGCTCCAGGTGATCAAGGAGACGGGATGGCACGCCACCACTCGCTCAGGATGACCTGCCCCTTGAGGCCTTCTTCTTCCCGCATGATCTTCTCGATGGTCGGGACGCGGTTGTGATTGGCCGTTCCCCAGATGGTCCGCAGGTAGTCTTGCTGCACAAAACTTTCGAACTTCGACTGCACGTGTTCCAGCTTGTAACTGCCGCTGTCGTACTCGAATGCGATGGGTCCGTAGGGGCTCTGGAACACCGCGTCCGGATCATCCCGCGCGAGTTTTCGGCGCGGACTGAGTTCGAATTTCTCGTCGGCCGGGACGTTCATGATGCGGCGCATCTCGCCCGTTCCGGCGTAATGGGCGAGCACGTTATCGTCCTGGCGTTGCAGGGTCGCGCCCGCGAGGTAGAAGCGCGTCTTGATTTCCAGGCTGACGCGACCGTGGACGGGGTGCATGATCGCCTCGACGTACCGGACGTTCTTCAGGTCGTTCGGTGACAGGAAGTAGTGTCGGCGCAGCTGCTCGGCACTGATGACGCGGTCCACCTGGAGGTCCGTTTTGAACTGCTCGATGCGGTCGGCGCGGCGCTCTCCCAGGAGGGTGAGTGTCTGCTGCGGGAACAGGCCGGGGTGCTTCCGGACGAACATGTCCCGGACGATGGGCGTGAGGGCGGGACCGGCGTACTCTTCACTGCTGCGTGGGTTGAAGGTGGTGAGCTGCGCGCGCTCTCCGTTACCGCCGCCGGGGAGGTACGAGATGACGGTGAGCATGGAAGCGTGCGTCTGCGCCAGACCCTGCCCGCGGGTGAGGGAAGGCGTGAACAGGATCACGCGGAACCGGTGGGCGAGCGCGGAGGATTTCAGGCGCGTGACGAGACGCTCGGTGGTGGTTCGGCTGAGGCCTCCGCCGGTCATGGCGCCGCCGACAAGCGCGACGCCCTGGGGGGTGATCATCGGGAAGAGGTTCAGCTTCCCGATGAACGGTTTCAGGACTGCTCTGGTGTCATCGTCTACCGGCAGGTACCCGTAGTCCTCCATGCACAGCCGCAGGTACGCCCGGTCGAGGTGGCGTTGCGGCGCGACGTTCGTGCCCGCGGCGTTCCGGAAGAGCACCTGACGGCCGGTGAGGGAGAGCAGGTGCAGCGTGCCGATCACGGTCCGGACAGACACGAGGACACCCGCTTTGAGGAGGTCCTGGTACCTCGGGCAGCGCAGGCGGGCTTCCTGTTCCGTCCACGCACCCTCGTAGTCGTAGAGGTCTTCGAGTGCCTTGCGTTCGTCGGGCGTGAGGGCCAGCGAGACGCTGAGCTGGTTGATGGCGGCGGTGATTCTTCCCATGGATCTGACTCCTCATGGCGCGCGGGAGGCCTCACAGGGATCTCCTGCGCGCCGCGTGACGGCTGGGTTACTCGTTGGTCGTAGGCGTGTCTTTGGAGGCCTTCTCCGGCTTGGCAGACCCGGACTTCTGACCGGCTTTCGAACTGGTGTTCGGCATGGATTTCCGT
Organism: Deinococcus seoulensis; assembly: GCF_014648115.1. Lineage (NCBI taxonomy): Bacteria > Thermotogati > Deinococcota > Deinococci > Deinococcales > Deinococcaceae > Deinococcus > Deinococcus seoulensis. Next base: position 2,575 of record NZ_BMQM01000057.1, on the reverse strand, counting down.
TTGGTTTTCGGCTTGGGTTTGCGGGCGGATGCAGCGGCCGTGACGGTGCGTTCCGGCAGGTTCTGCGTGGCCGCCATGCGGCGGATCTCGGCGAGTCGCGCGAAGTCCAGTTCACCCTTCACGATCTGCTCCTCGGTGACCTCAACGGGGCCGCCGCCACGGATCAGGGCGTAGGTGCTTTCGGTGGTCTGCTGGGCCAGCCAGGCGTGGACCTGCGGTGTGTCGAAAATCAGTTCCTCATGGCCTTTGAACTCGACTTCCTTGCCGTTCGCGTTGAGGTAGGTGAGGCTGAATTCTTCGGTGATCGTGGCGGCCTGAACAACGCCCTCGTGAATGGCGCGACTGAACTCCGTGATGGGTTTCAGGCGCTGCTGGGTGGGGATGGCGCCGAGCAACTCACTCCAGCGGACGAGGGTGGGCGTGACAGGCGGCGCAACGTCACCGGGCGCGGGACTGGGTGGCGCGCAGAGTTGATCGAGTGCGAACTCGATATCGCCGGGTTGGAAGTCCGGGCCAGTGGGGGGTTCCTGGGTGGGAAGCTGGGACATGGTGGTGACCTCCTTTGACGTTCGGGAACCATCTGGCGCCCTAGTCTCATGGTGTGTGCACCTTGGGTTTATGAGTTTTAAGTTAAGATTCTTATAATGCACCACTCATTTGGAAATCCCCTCTCATGTCAATCCATCTTGCGGGTGGAATTGCATGCAAGACGATCTAAATCTGACCGACACACTATGGAAGCACCCAACCGCCTGACAGAGTTTATGAGATGAATCGAAAACTGACGTGCCGGTCACTCTTGAGTCTGCTCGGACTCAGCGGCTTTGTAAGCCATTCAATCGGATTCCGTGTCAGCCCAGGTTTTCTTTCAGGTCGTGGATGACGCTCTGGAGGGTGAGGTTGGCCTGCGCGGCGACCAGAGTGTTGAGGAGTTCCAGACTGGAGCGCTGGCCGCTGAGGCAGTCGCCTTCGAGGGTGGTCCACTGGGCAGCGGTGAGGTCTTTCTTCAGATAGAAGCGCAGGGCGGGGGCGTTCGTCTTCCACTGGGTCTGCGGGTCGGCGGCTTCCAGTTCGGCGCGGCGCTGCTGCTCGCGGGCCTCTTCCTCACGGGCCCGCTCCTCGGCAGCTTGCTGGGCGCGGCGCGGGGCGGGGACGGGCGCGGCCGGTTCGGGCCAGGGGTACTTCTCGGGGTGCTCGACGATGTCGCGGGTGAACGCGCCGGGCTTGAGGATGGTGGACGTGCGTTGTAGTTCGCGTGACAGGCGCACGCTCGCCTCGATGCGGTCCGGGTACTGCCGGGCGAGTTGGGTGGCGGCGTTCTGCGCGACGCCTGCACGGACGAGCATCTGCACGAGTTCCGGGTCGGGCGCGTCGGGGTTACGGAAACGGTAGAGCAGGGTGGTGCGGGCGCCGCGTTCGTCGACGGTGACGTCCTGAAGGTAGTGCTGGGCGATCAGTTCCTCGTGGGGTTGTTCGAGGGTCCGCAGGTGGCGGCTGCGGCGGTTATCGCCCAGGCCGCAGGCGTGCCGCCAGTTGTCGAGGTCGACGGTGAGTTCTTCGCGGGCCGTGCCGTCCGGGTTGTAGCGGTGCGCTTCGAGCAGGCGGTAGAGGGTGCGAGCGGGTGGTTGTTCGATGCGGCGCAGGATTTCCAGCTGGAGGTTCTGAGTGTAGCCTGCCCGGATGCTGTCGGCGAGGTGAGCGCCGAGCTGGATGCTGAGCGTGGCGCCGGGCACCATGACGCTTCCTGCTGCGGTGGGGTCGGGGTCGCCCTGCACCCAGTAGCGCAAGTCGTTGATCAGGCGCGTCTTGTGGACGTGTGCGAGGGTCCGGCCGTCGGGGAGGTGCCAGCCGCGCGTGACGGTGATGCTGGTTTCCCAGATGCGGTCGAGGCCTTCGCGCAGGCGCTGCAGGTTGCGGCCGTTGGCGGCGAGCAGGCTCGCTTCGCGCAGTTCGTTGGCGCTGGTATGCACGAAGTTGTCGGTGGGGCAGCCCTGCGCCTGGAAGAGATTTTCGAGGCCGACCATGATGTTCACGTCCGCGCCGTGCGGTCGTCCGCGGGCCGCTTCGCCGCTGACGTCGTACTGGCGGCCCGCGACGGTGAACTGGCTGTGCCACTGCTGGCGTTCGCCGCTGGAGCGGCTAAGCATGCTGAAGATGCCGAGTGCGGCCGAGTTCCGCTCGTCGATCCTGACGGGGGTGTCGTGTTTCATCTTCTTCATGGGGGGCTCGCGCCGCATCATACGGGCTCCCCGTAGACCCTGAATGGCGCACTGGCGTGATGGACGGCGTTTCTGGCGTTTTGGGACCAAAGGTATCTAAGGCGCTTCCCCGGCGTCCGGTGCGTCCGACAGCACCATGCTGGAGTGAGGTGATGCGCTGGACGGCATTTCTGGCATTCCCGGACCAAAAGTATCTGAGTGGCGATCTGTATGACCGGGCCGGAGTGGGAGTATGTGCACGGGGCAGTGGCGTACTGCATGGTATTTCTGGCGTTTCGAGACCAAAAGTATCTAAGTACAGCGCATTTAAGATTCAGATAAATCGAGTTCCGAGAATCTTGAGACCCGTCAGCAGA
>NZ_BMQM01000056.1 GCF_014648115.1 Deinococcus seoulensis | reverse complement strand
TTCGCTGTTGGAGCCAATGTTGAACCTACTTCTGACCTCAGCTCCCCGGAATCCAGGATGAGCCAGAGTAAAAAGAGACGCAGGTTGAACGTTGATGGTTGATGGAGGGGTCGCTCCTTCCATCAACCATCAACCATTCACCATCAACCCCTCACAGCACGCGCAGGCGGTAGAACACGCCGGCCACGGCGACGGCCAGCGCCACGGCGAGGCCCAGCACGATCCAGATGCCTTCCGGGTTGTTCTGGAACGGGATGGGCACGTTCATGCCGAAGATGCTGGTCACCAGGGTCGGAATGGCGACCAGGATGGTGGTGACGGTCAGGACCTTCACGACCTGGTTGACGTTGTTGCTGATCACGCTGGCGAACGCGCCGGCCATGCTGGTCAGGATGTTGCTGGCGATGCTGGCCATCTCGATCGCCTGGAGGTTCTCGATCAGCACGTCGTCGAGCAGGTCGCTGTCTTCCTCGTACATCTCGAAGATGCGGTCGCGTTTGACGCGTTCCATCATGGCCTCGTTGGCTTTCAGGCCGGTCATGAAGTACACGAGGCTCTTCTCGAGTTTCAGGAGGTTCAGCAGTTCGCGGTTCTGCTGGCTGTTCTCCAGTTTGTCCTCGATGGCGTCCACGCGCTTGTTGATCTGCCGCACATCGATGAGAAAGCGCTGGGCGTTGCGCAGGAACAGTTGCAGGGTCAGGCGGTTCTTCTTGCTGGTACTGACGCGCCGCACGAGGCCGCTGACGACGTCCTTCACGACCGGGTTTTCCGGCAGGGCGCACACGGTGACCACGCAGTGATCGGTGTGCAGGATGCCCAGCGGCACCGTGTCGTAGGGGATGTCGCTCTCCTCGGGCAGGCGGTAACTGGTCTGCATGATGATCAGCAGTTGCCCGTCCTCGCGTTCGAAGCGGGAGCGTTCGTCCGGGTCGAGGGGGTAGGACAGGTAGTCGAGGTCCAGTCCGGTTTCGCGGCTGATGCGGCCGAGTTCCTCGGTGGTGGGGTCGGCGGCGTTGATCCAGCAGCCGTCGACGTACCCGTCAGTGGTGGTGAGTTTCCCGCCGATGCTGCGGTAGTACGTCAGCATGCGGCGCGGCCTGCGGGGGGTGTGTGGCGCATGGCGCGACCTCCAGGGAGTGAGCGGGCGTGACCGGGGTGGCCTGTCCGGTGCGGGGCAGGCTGGGACTGGGCGGTTCGGCGTCCAGCGGTTCGGGGTTCACGTCTGTCACCTCCTGGGGCGCGCCGCTCCGGGCGGAGTGTGGGCGCAGCGCCGGTCATGCTAGCCCTGGCGGGGCAGACAGGGCAAGGGGTGGGAGGTTTGGGGGGCGCAGAGCGGAGGGGCAAGCAGAACACTCCCGCCGGGCGCAAAACTCCCGCCGGGCGCGGGGGCCGGGCGGGAGCAGCTGAAACGGGCGGTGGGCGTTTACAGGCCGAAGTGGACGCGGTTCTTGACGATGAAATCTTCCTCGCCGCCGGGGACGTCCTCTTCGGGGAAGATGGCGCTGACGGGGCAGGCGGGCACGCACGCGCCGCAGTCGATGCACTCGTCGGGGTGGATCAGGAACTGGTCGCCGCCGTCGTAGATACATTCCACCGGGCAGACTTCGGTGCAGGCCTGGTCCTTGACGCCAATGCAGGGGCTTACGATCACGTGAGGCATAGGGAACAGTATGCACACCCGCGCGGACCGCCGCAAGGGCAAAGGCAACACAGGTTTTTGACGTTCAGGCGCAGAAAACCGATCCTTTTACTCGGGATTGGGACGCGGTCCAGGGTCGCCCGGGAAGCCGCCGGGACCGTTCAGGACAGCGGCGCACCCTTCAGGGCCGCCTCGGCCAGCAGCAGATCGGCGTCCTTGTCCACGTCGGTCCCCACGGCGGCGTGCGGGGTGATCAGGGCGCGGGCCTTCACGCCCAGCAGCGCCGAGACCTTCGCCTCCAGCGCCGCGACGGTCAGGCGGCCCGTCACGAGGCGCAGCAGCACGCCCGGCCCGATCAGGCCCGCGAGTTTCAGCGGGGCCTTGCGGGCCGCGAGGACATCGCGCAGCCTCGGCAGGAACTGCCCGATCAGCGCCGGGTCCAGGATGAACAGGTTCCCGCCCGTGAACGTGCCGTCCTTCAGGCGCGCGTAGGTGCGTTTCACGCCGGGGTACGCGGCCTCGCAGACCTCGCGCCGCACGACCGGGTATACCAGACCAGCGTCCAGCGGGGCGCTGTCCAGCACGCTGCGAATCTCGTCGGGCCGCAGCATGGGCACGTCGGCCGTGACGACCAGCACCCGCTCGCCCGGCTGCAACCCGGCGGCGCGCAGGGCCTCCACGCCCGCCTCCAGGTTGCTGAGCAGCGTGCCGTGATCGGTCACGCGGGCGTCCACGAACGCCTCCAGGGCCGGGGTGATGGGACCCACGTACGCCACGCGCGCCACGCGCTCACTGCCGCGCAGGGCACGCAGGACATGCAGGGCCATGGGTTCGCCCGCCACGGGAATCAGGGGTTTGACCTTCACGCCGTGCGCCGCCGCAAAGGGATCGCCCGGATCACCGCCGCCCAGGACCACGGCGCTCCAGCGCGTTGCATCCGCCTTTGTCATTGCTGCCCAGCGTAGCAGACGACCCGCCGGGCACCCAGAACCCCGGCAGGCCTGCGCCCCGGCTCAGCCCGGTCAGCCGGGCAGGTGCAGCGTGGCCGTGAACCCCCGCCCCGGCGCGCTGTCCAGGTCCAGCGTGCCGCCGTGCAGCGTCGCCACGTGCCGCGCCAGCGCCAGCCCCAGCCCGTGCCCGCCCACCCCGGACGCGTCGGCCGCGCGGCTGGCATCCGGACGGTAGAAGGCCTCGCCCAGCCGCGCCAGGGTCGCGGCGTCCACGCCGGGGCCGTCGTCGCGCACGGTGACGGCCGCGCCGCCCGGTACGGCCCGCACGGTCACGGTCACGGTCGCCTGCGGCGCGTGCCGCACGGCGTTGGTGGTCAGGTTCCAGATGGCCTGCCCCAGCAGCACCCGGTCGCCCGGCACCGTGACCGGCCCGCTGCCCGCGAGGTCCACGTCGGCCAGCGGGTCCAGTTCGCGGGCGCGGTCCACGGCGTCCGCCGCGAGGTCCAGCAGCGGCACCGGCGCCCGCTGCACCGCCCCCGGATCGCGGGCCAGCAGCAGCAGGTGGTTGGCCAGCGTGGACAGCCGCGTGATGTCCGTCCCGATCTCACGCAGGTCCGCGCGGTACCGCCCGGCGTCCCGGTCGCGGGCCAGGGTGCCCTCCACGCGCGCGGTCAGGGCCGCCAGCGGCGAGCGCAGGTCGTGCGCGGCCGCCCGCAGGAACCCCTGCTCGCGGTCGCGGGCATCCGCCAGTCGCGTGAACGCCTCCTGCATGGTCAGCGCCAGCCGCGCCAGTTCGTCCCCGCGCCCCGCGCCGGGCAGCGGACGGCGCAGGTCCCCGCCCTCCCCCACCGCCCGCGCCGCGTTCTCCAGCGTCCGCACCGGCCGCAGCAGCCGCCCCGCCACCACCCACCCGACCAGCAGCGAGAACAGCAGTGCCAGCGGCAGCAGCACCGTCAGCGCCTGCCCGAACGCCCGGCGCGCGTCGGTCAGGGCGCGGGCGTCCACGGCCACCTGCAACTGCACGTTCCGTCCCGGCAGGCCGCGCACCAGGATCAGGTGCTCGCCGTCCCGGCTGAGGTACGCGCCCGGCCCGGCCCGCAGGTCCAGCGGCACGTCCTGCGGGAACGACTGCGTGCCCACCGACGCCAGTGACCGCGCCGCGCCGCGCCCGCCCGGCTGCGGGGCCACCACCCGGACCTCCACGCCCCGGCGGTCCACGTCATCGGCAATGCGTTCCAGGTCTACCTGCGACACGGTCGCCACGCCCAGCAGCGACCCGAGCAGGTCGTCACCGTCACCGGGGGACCGCAGCAGGCTCTCCACGCGGCCCTGCACGGCCCCCACCACGCTCAGCAGCCGCTGCTCCTGCGCCTGCCGCAGGAACCCGTTCACCGCCCAGAACAACCCGCCGGCAACCAGCGCCACGGCCAGCCCGGTCGCCAGGGCCGCCCACAAGGCCAGCCGCGCCCGCAACGTCAGCCGCACGCCGCGCCTCAGCGTTCCACGCGGTACCCGCGCCCACGCTCGGAACTGATCGCCTCGGGCGCCAGTTTGCGCCGCACGTACCGCACGTACACGTCCACGATCCGCGCCTCGCCCCCGAACTCCGGACCCCACACCCGGTCGATCAGGTCCTCACGCGTGAACCACCGCTCGGGCGACAGTGCCAGCGCCTCCAGCAACGCGTACTCACGGCCCGTCACGGCCACCTCCGCGCCGTCCCAGGCGACCGTGCGCGCCACCGTGTCCAGCGCGCCGCGCCCACCCCCGAACGCCACGCGCGGCGCCCCCGCCCCCCGCTCACGGCGCGACAGGGCCCGCAGCGTCGCCAGCAACTCCGGCACCGCAAACGGCTTGACCAGGTACGCGTCCCCGCCCAGGTCCAGGCCCTCCACCCGGTCACTCAATTCACCGCGCGCCGTCAGGAACAGCACCGCCGAATCCACACCCTGTTCACGCAGTTCACGCGCCACCTGAAAGCCGTCCATGCCGGGCAGCATCACGTCCAGCACCACCAGCGGGAACTCGCCCATCACGGCCGCCTCCAGCCCCTCCGGGCCGGTCTGCGCCCACGTGACGGCGTACCCGGCCTCCCGCAGCGCCTCGGCGGTCGGCTGCGCGATCCGGGCGTCGTCCTCCACCAGCAGCAGTCTCATGAACCTCAGTGTACGCGGGGCGGTTAAGGGGTGGTTAGCCGCTCACGGCCCGCCACAGCAACCAGCCGCCGAGCGTCATGAGGAGCAGCGCGGCGGCGATCCCGGCGGGAATCAGCCAGGGCAGGCGGCGCTGCACGCGCAGGCTCCGGCCGCGCGCCTCGGTCAGGACGGGTTCGGGCAGGGTGCGGGCGGCCAGGGCCAGCAGGGTGGGCACGATCAGCACGTCGTCCGCCAGTCCCAGTAGCGGGGTCAGGTCGGGCAGCAGGTCCAGCGGCAGCAGGGCGTAGGCGACGGCCAGCGCCGCCATGAGTTTCGCCCCGGCGGGCGTGCGGCGGTCCCCGAGGGCGAACAGCAGGGCCAGCGAGTCGCGCCAGCCCGAACGGATACGTGCAATCACGCTCCTCAGTACGCGGTCCGGGAGGTGGGCGTTGCGGGGCGGGCGGCCGGCACGGACTTCATGAAGGTGGGGGGTCGGGGGTGGTGTCGGTGGTGTCGATGCGGCGCCGCTCCTGCTTCCCCCACTGTCCGGCGCGCAGCGGGCCGGTCAGGGTCGCCCAGAAGCGGATGATCAGCGTCCACTGCCGGAACCCCAGGTTGTCCAGCAGCGCGAACAGCAGCAGGCGCAGGCGGTCGCCGGGCGGCGAGATGCGCTGCCGCAGGAATACCTCGACGCTCTGCGCGCTGAAGGAGATCAGGGTGCCGTACGCGATGGCCAGCAGGAAGAACAGCGCCACGAACGGCGCGCTGAACTTGCCGCTCAGGACCAGCCCGATGGCCAGCAGGTAGCCGGTCAGTTCGATCACGGGGGCCAGCGCCTCGAAGAACACGTAGTACGGCATGGCGACCAGACCGATGCGGCCGTAGCGGGGGTTGAGGAACATGCGCCGGTGCCGCCAGAGGGTTTCCATCAGGCCGCGCTGCCAGCGGTCCCGTTGCCGCCGCAGCAGGCCCCAGGTGTCGGGCACCTGCGTCCAGCAGATCGGGTCGATGACGTACGTGATGGCGTACGGGCGGCGCTGCTCGCGCGCGTGGCGGTGCAGCCGGACGATCAGTTCCATGTCCTCGCCGACCGTGTCGTGCGCGTACCCGCCGACCTGCAGGACCACGTCCCGGCGGAACAGACCGAACGCCCCGGAGATGATCAGCAGCAGGCCGTAGGTGCTGAGGGTGGTGCGGCCCACCAGGAACGCGCGGATGTACTCCACGATCTGAAAGCGTTCCACGGCGCGGCGCGGCAGGGTCAGGTCCACGATCTGCCCGCCCCGGAAGACCGCGCCGTTCAGGGGGCGGACCGTGCCGCCCACGACCAGCAGGTCGTCGTCGTCCGCGAAGCGCCGCGCGACGCGCAGCAACGCTTCCTCGTCCAGCAGGCTGTCGGCGTCCAGCGCGCAGAACAGCGGGTAGCGGGCGTACTGCAACGCGACGTTCAGCGCGTCGGCCTTGCCGCCGTTGTCCTTGTCGATCACCAGCAGGTGCGGCACGCTGGCGCTGCGGTACGTGGCGCGCACCGCCTGCGTGCGGATGGTCAGCGGGACGACCATGCTGACCGGGTGCAGGTCGAAGCGCAGGGTCAGTTCTTCCAGGGTGCGGTCGCGGCTGCCGTCACTGACGACGATCACCTCGAACTGCGGGTACCGGAGGTTCAGCAGTGACCGCACGCTGGCCTCGATGGTGGCTTCCTCGTTGAAGGCCGGGACGAGCAGCGAGATGGGTTTGTGCGTGTCGCGGGTCAGCAGGGACGCGAACCGCACCGTCTGATGCCGCCGGATGCTGAGGGCCAGTTGCCGCACCGTGGTGGTCAGGCCGATGGCGTACCCGACGTTCATCAGCGCGAAGTACACCAGGAACATGAACTCGACGGCCGTGAGGTTCACGCGCGTGCCGCCGCGCCCGCAGGTTCCACGGGCAGGGGTACACCGGGCGCGGATGGTCCGGCAGGCACGGTCAGGTTGGCAGCCACGGTCAACTCGGCGGTCACGGTGCGGGCCATGTCCCGCGCGAAGCGGTCCGGGTGTTCCGTGACCGCTCTGCCCAGGACCGCGCGGCCCGCCTCGCTGCGGGCCAGGGTCTGCGCGGCATGCTGACGCACCCACCAGTTCGGGTCGCCCAGCAACCGCCACAGGACCACGGTGGGCGGCTGCGCGAACGCCCGCATGGCCTGCGCACTCATGGCCCGCACTGCCCAGGCGGGGTCCTGCGCCTGCGCCAGCACCAGCGCGTGCATACCGGGGTGCAGGGGCGCGCCGCCCGCGTACAGGCGCAGCGCCCCGGCCCGCACGCCGGGAGTCGGGTCGCGCAGCAGCGTGTCGGCCAGGTCCGCGTACCGCTGCGGGTCCAGGCGGGTGGCGGCGTCCACGGCCAGTTCCCGCCAGCGGTCCCGCGCGTCGGCGGCCATGTGGCGCACCAGCGGCTCGGCGGGCGGGCCGATCAGGCACAGCGCCTCGCGGACCTGCTGCGTGGAGAACGCGCCGGAGGTCAGGACGCCCGTCAGGTCCGGCGGGATGGGTGCGCCCGGCACGGACAGCGCGCGGGCCGCTCCCAGCAGCGCGAGGTTGCGCAGCGAGCCGCGCGCGTCGCGCAGCAGCGTCAGGAAGACCGGCAGGGTCCGGTCGTCGCGCAGCAGGACCAGCCGTTCCAGGGCCAGGGCGCGGGTGGTGCCGTTGCGGTGCCGCAGGGCGAGTGCCTCGTCACGTTCGCGCAGGCCCAGCCCGGCGTACAGGGCGGCCAGTCGCGCCGAGTCCGGGTGGTCCGCCTGCGCCTCGCGCCGTTGCAGCAGTTCGTCCTGCGCCAGGGCGCTCAGGTGCTGCGGGACCTCGCCGCCTGCCAGGAACCGGTCGAAGCGGGTCTGCCACGCGGCCCGCTGGGCGTCCACGTCCCGGTCCTGCCGGGCAGTGACCGTCACGTAGGTCAGTTGCGTGACGGTCAGCAGGACGGTCGTCAGGCTGACCACCACCAGCACGCCCAGCACGATCACGAGTGACCGCGAGAACGACTGCGCGAACAGGTTCAGGAACAGCAGGTACGTGAACACGACCATGGTCAGGGTCAGCGTCACGCTGATGCCCAGCGCCATGCCCGTGAACGGCAGCAGTTGAAACTGCCGCCACATGGGCTGCACGTCGGCGCTGCGGGGCGCCGCCACGGGCTCAGTGCTCCCGGCTGGCCTGCAACGACTGTGGCTCCAGCGCCGCCAGCAGGGTCTGCACGTCCGGGCGGGCCGGGTCCAGGGTCGCTGCCTGCCGCGCCAGGGTCAGGGCCTGATCGGCGTTGCCCTGCGCGCGGGCGATCAGGGCCAGTCCGTACCAGGCGTCCGCGTAGCGTGGGCTGCGGTCCAGCACCTGCCGGAAATCCCGCGCGGCGTCCTGGAGTGCGCCGGTCTGGTAGCGGGCGAACCCGCGTACGACCAGGGCGTCCGCGTCGACCAGCAGGCCCTTGTCGGGAATCCCCGCGAGGATGCCGGCGGCCTGCTGGAAGTCGCCGCTGCGGTAGGCGCGCACGGCGGCCGTGGTGGTCTGCGCGGCCAGGGGTTGCGTGGCCAGTCCGAGCCCGGTGGTGATCAGCACGCCGATCAGGGCCATCAGGCTGTTCCAGCGCCGCAGGTCCTTCATGGGCTTCAGGGTAGGAGCAGGCCTCTGAAAACTTTCTGACAGGCGGTGCGTACCGGCCTGTGTGGCGGGGTGGTATGCTGGGTGGGTCCGCTGCGCCGGCGCCCGCTCTGGGGGTGAAGGTCAGCGCTGGAGGTCAGGAAACAACCGACTCGCGCCTGCGCGAGTTCACGTGTACCGCGAGGACACGTCACTGGAACCGGGAACACGCACGCAACGAACACGACTGGCTTCCTGCGCCGCAGGTGCCGGTGTTGCCTGCCATGACCCGAGTCCGGTGCCTGAGTTCCGGACACCGGGTGTGTTCTCGTGATACCGATGACGGCCCGGTTGTGGTACAGTTCTTGCTTGGTGACCCGCCCCCCGTGGCGGGTGCGCGACAAGGTCCAAGCCGTCCGGGGCAGCGATTCCCGGCCGTGCGGCAGGAGGAATCACAATGTTTGCAATCATTCAGACCGGCGGGAAGCAGTACCGCGTTCAGGAAGGCGACGTGATCCGCGTCGAGAGCCTGAAAGGCGAAGCGGGCGACAAGCTCGACCTGGCCCCTCTCTTCGTGGGCGGCGACAAGGCCCTGTTCGGCGACGCCGTCAGCAAGTTCGTCGTGAACGCTGAAGTGGTCGAGCACGGCCGCGGCGAGAAGCTCTACATCCGTAAGTACAAGAGCGGCGTGCAGTTCCGCCGCCGCACTGGCCACCGCCAGGACTACACGGCCATCAAGATTCTGGGCATCAAGGGCTAAGGGAGGACACCGACATGGCACACAAGAAAGGCGTAGGTTCGTCCAAGAACGGACGTGACAGCCAGCCCAAGTACCTGGGCGTGAAGAAGTTCGGCGGCGAGCAGGTGCTGGCCGGGAACATCCTGGTCCGCCAGCGCGGCACCAAGTTCAAGGCCGGCCCGAACGTGGGCATGGGCCGCGACCACACGCTGTTCGCCCTGGAGCACGGCAAGGTCGTGTTCACGAACCGTGGCGCGAAGGGCCGCTTCATCAGCATCGAAGTCGCTCAGACCGAACTCGCTGCTGACTGAGTCCCGGTTTCGGGTTTTCAGGCAGTTCAGCGCCCTGCCCCGGTGAAGGGCAGGGCGCTTTTTTTACGGTCTGCCGGGCCTCTGGTCCGCGCGGGCCGTGGCCGCAGGGCCGCAACGAATCATGCAGGGTGAGGACGGTGCCGCGCGGCACGCACCTTGCCCCGAAGGGAGAGGTGAGTGCAGTGGCGTTTCGTGACGTTCTGAATATCGAGGTGGCCGCCGGGAACGGCGGGGACGGCAGCATGTCCTTCCACCGCGCGAAGTACATGGAGAAGGGTGGCCCGGACGGCGGGCACGGCGGGAAGGGCGGCAGCATCATCCTGCGCGCCATCGAGGGTGTGGAGTCGCTGGAGCGTCTGCTGGGCCGCCGTAAGTTCAAGGGCCCGAACGGCGCGTACGGCGAGGGTCGTCTGCGCCAGGGGTCCGACGGCGAGGACATCTACATCGACGTGCCGGTGGGCACGACCGCCTTCGACGAGGAGACCGGGAAGGTCATCGCGGACCTCGTGCGGGTCGGGCAGGAGAAGGTCATCGCGCGCGGCGGTCTGGGCGGGCGTGGGAACAGCACCTTCACCAGCAGCACCCGTCAGGCCCCGCGGTTCGCGGAACTGGGCACGCCGGGCCAGAAGCGCCGAGTGCGCCTGGAACTGCGCCTGATCGCGGACGTGGGCCTGGTCGGCTACCCGAACGCCGGGAAGAGCAGCCTGCTGGCGGCCCTGTCGCGCGCCAATCCGGCCATCGCGGATTACCCGTTCACGACCCTGTCGCCCATCCTGGGCGTCGTGGACCGCCTGGACGCGCACGGCACGCCGGTCGATGAACGCTTCACGCTGGCGGACATTCCGGGCATCATCGAGGGCGCCAGCGAGGGCAAGGGCCTGGGCCTGGAGTTCCTGCGGCACATCAGCCGCACGCGCGTGCTGGTGTACGTGCTGGACGTGACCCGCGACCCCGTGGGCGAACTGGCGCAATTGCAGTCCGAGTTGCGGTCCTACGATCCCACGCTGCTGGAGCAGGTGGCGTTGATCGCGCTGAACAAGGTGGAACTGGTCGACGAGGACCTGGCCGTGATGGTCGAGGACGAACTGATCGGGTCGGGCCTGCCGGTGTTGCGCGTGAGCGCCAAGGAAGGTCAGGGCCTGCCGGAACTGCGCGAGTCGCTGTTCCAGCTGCTGCCGGACCGGGAACTGTGGGCGCAGACGCACGCGCTGGACATCGAGTCGGACGTGGTGCGCGAGGAACCGCTGCGCATCGAGTTCCGCATCGACCCGGCCGCGCAGGGCGTGGGCATCATCAACGACGGGCAGCCCGAGCGGGTCTGGAAGGTCATCGGCGGGGGCTTCGAGGAACGCATCGTGCGCTTCTCGCGGTACCTGGAGGAAGCCTCGGAGTACCTGGGGAACGTCTTCAAACGCCAGGGCCTGTACAACGCCCTGAAACGTGCCGGGGCGCGCGAGGGTGACACGGTCGAGATCGGGCCGCACCGCTTCGAGTACTTCGACGAGGACGAGAACAAGGGCTGAACCTGACCAGAAGGGGGGCCGGAGGCAGACTGCTCTGCTTCCGGCCCTCTGTGTGTGTGCTGGCGGCGTGTTTCAGCGGGTGCCGCTGTACCCGCCGCTGCATGCCGCGCCGCGTTCCGGGGCGGTCGCGCCCTGCTCGTACTTGTCCAGGAAGGATTTCAGGCGGGCGTCGTCGGGCTGGTCGACTTTCAGCTGCGCGCCCCAGGCGCTGATGGCGACCGGCGTGTCCAGGCCCTCGTAGGGGCTGAGCAGGGTGTAGGGGCGGCCGTCCACCAGTTTCTTCAGGGTGTCGATTCCGGCGGCGTCCAGGTCCGGGCGGTAGGTGACCCACACCGCGCCGTGTTCGAGGCTGTGCACGGCGTACTCGTTGTACAGGGGGCTGCTGTACACGCCGCAGTTCTGCCAGACCGCGTTGTGCGGCCCGCCTGCCGGGGGGTTCTCGGCGTAGATCAGCGAGCCGCTGCGGTGGTCACCGGCCGGGTACGTGAAGGTCTGGAGGCCGTCGATGCCACCGGAACCGCAGGCGGTCAGGGCGAGCAGCAGGAAGGGCAGGGCGCGTTTCATGGACCTTCAGCGTAGCGCGCGTCCGCCTGCCCTGCCCAGGGGCATGTCTCCCCCGCGTCCGCGCCTACTCGCCCGCCTCGGCGTGTGCGCCGCGCGGCGGGGTGGGCACGAATCCGGGGGGGCGGCCGTCCGGGTAGCCGGGGCCGGTCAGGTCCACGGGTTGCCGGTCCGGGACGATGTCGCCCTTCAGGCCGCGCGCGGCGAGGACCGGCAGGAACGAGTCCATGACGTCCGGTTCGCCGTGCACCAGCCACACGTGCGGGGTGCCCGCCGTGGACAGGAACGCCAGCAGGTCGTCCTGATCGGCGTGCGCGGAGAACCCGCCGATGGTGTGCACGTGGGCGCGCACGGCGATGTCCTCACCCATGACGCGCACGTGGTCCGCGCCGGTCACGATCCGCCCGCCGAGGCTGCTGGGCGACTGGTACGACACGCTGATCAGGCTGGTACTGGGTTTCCAGAGGTGATGCTTGAGGTGATGCTGGATGCGGCCGCCGGTCATCATGCCGTTCCCGGCCAGGATGATGGCGGGGCCGTCGTAGCGGTTGATGCGCTGCGATTCGGCGCTGGTCGGCACGACGTGCAGCGTGCTGGGCCGGAACGGGTCCTCTCCGGCGCGCAGGGCGCTGCGGACTTCCGGGATCAGCTCGTCGCCGAACTCGAAGTACTCGTGCGTGGCGCGGGCCGCCATGGGGGAATCCAGGAACACCGGGATGCGCGGGACCTCGCCGGCGTCCATCAGTTCCTTGATGGTGTGCAGGATGGTCTGGGTGCGTTCGATGGCGAAACTGGGAATCAGGATCTTGCCGCCCTGCCGCACGGATTCGCGCAGCGCGTCGCGGAACTCGGCGCGGGTGGCCTCCCAGGCGCGGTGCGTGCGGTTGGCGTACGTGCTTTCCAGCACTGCGGCGTCCGCGTGCGGTGGGGGCGTGAAATCCAGTTGCAGGCCGCTCTCGCGGTTGCCCAGGTCGCCGCTCATGATCAGCCGGACGTCACGGCTCTCGATCAGCAGGTACGCGCTGCCCAGGATGTGCCCGGCCCGCTGGGGCGTGACGCGCAGGCCCGCCACCTGCGCCGTCTCACCGAAGCGCAGGTCGGGGCGCAGCAGGGCCAGGGCGCGGTGCACGTCCTCCTCCTCGTACAGCGGGAGCGGCACCTGATCGTCGGGAATCCCCTGGCGGCGCGCGCGGCGCAGGTCGTGCCGGTAGCCGTCCACCTGAAGGCGCGCGGAGTCCAGCAGGACCGTCTCGGCCAGCGCGGCGGTCGGTTCGGTGCAGTGAACCGGCCCCCGGTACCCGAGTTTCACCAGCAGCGGCAGGCGGCCCACGTGATCCAGGTGCGCGTGCGTGAGGATCACGGCGTCCAGGCCCGCCACGTCGAGCGGGAGCGGCTCGCGGTTGCGGGCTTCCAGTTCGTCGTTGCCCTGGAACAGGCCGCAGTCGATCAGCACCTGCCGTCCGTTCAGCGTCAGCAGGTGCATGCTGCCGGTCACCGTGCACGCCGCCCCTAAACTCTGTAGTTGCATGAAGCAGTGTACCCAGAGCCGGGCTGCACAGGGCCGGGCTGCACAGAGCCGGGGTGCACAGGGCCGGGGTGCCCGGAGTCGGGCCGCGCTGACCGGCGGGTGCCCCCACAGGGGGAAGAGCGTGAGATGCGCGGACTGACCAATGCCGTCCCAGACGGCCTGAACGGCTGAACGCCGTGGTGAGGCGCGATCTTTCGGGAACTGCCCAGACAGTTTTCTGTGCCGGACCGCACCGGATCATGTGGACGTGACGGAGCAGGGAGGGCCATTTCAGCAACTGGAACGGGTACGCCGCCGCGCGTACCTGCTGACGGCCCTGGTCGCCTCGGCCGCGCAACTGAGCATCCTGGTCGTGAAGGTGCAGACCCGGCACTGGCAGGACGTGCCGTCGTTCGCGCTGGGCACGCTGGTGTCGCTGGGCATCGTGGTGGGGATCGCGTGGCTGCGCCTGCCGACCGCGCGGCTGAACACCGGCATCGCCACGGTGATCACCTGCGCGACCCTGCTGGAATTCCTGCCGCTGGTGTCGGCGCCCGTGGTGGGCGCGCAGTCGCACCTGACGTTCATCGCCCAGACGGCGCTGTGGTTCGGGCTGCTGCGCATGCGGGTGGCGGCCCCGCTGACCGCCGCTGCGTACCTGGGGTTCGCGGCGCTGGTCGTGACCCGCCCCACGCACGACCTGAGCCTGCTGTGGTACCTGGGCTGCACGACGCTGGTGGTGGGCATGGTCGCCAGTTTCGGGCAGCGGGTGATCACGTACCAGCAGGAGGCCGCCGCCTTCCAGCAGGACGCCCTGACGGACCCGCTGACCGGCCTGCCCAACCGCCGCGCCCTGCTGACCCGGCTGCGGACCCTGTGGGGCGGGCAGGATTTTGCGTTGCTGATGCTGGACCTCGACCATTTCAAGGGCGTGAACGACCGGTTCGGGCACACGGCCGGGGATCAGGTGCTGGCCGGGACCGGCGCGGCCCTGCTGGCCCTGATCGGCCCGGACCGCCCGGACGGCACGCAACTGGCCCGCTGGGGCGGCGAGGAGTTCATGTTGCTGCTGCCGGGCGTCACGGCGCGGCAGGCGTACGCCGTCACGGACCGCCTGCAGGGCGCCACGCTGCCGCTGGAGGCCGGGTTGCCGCGCGTGACGTTCAGCGCCGGGGCGGCCCTGTCGCACGAGGCCGTCACGCTGGACGACCTGCTGGAACAGGTGGATGAACGCCTGCACGCCGCCAAGAACGCCGGGCGGCGGCAGGTGCGCTGGGTGACGGACGACCCGGTGCCCCGCGACCCGGCCGAGGTCCTTTAGTTGCCCTTCAGGTTCGGCCCCGAACCTCACGGGCCGGGTGTACGGTCAGGGCATGACCGACCCCACCCAGTCCGCCCTGAACGCCGCCACGACCACCGCACCGGCCGGATTCCAGCGGGTCGTGGTGGGCGTCGATTTCTCCGAGTCGGCCAGTCACGCGCTCGACACTGCCCGCGCCCGCTTTCCCGGCGCGACCCTGCGGCTGGTGCACGTGACCGACGCCCGTGTGACCGCCACGCCCGACCTGATGGGCGGCGTGAGCGCCGCCATGCCCGACCCGACCCTGCTGCAGACCCTCGAGGACGCCGACGCGACCCGCATGCAGGGCGTGGTCCGCGAGGGCGAGGAGACCGAACTGATGGTCGGTGACCCCGTGACCGGCCTGCTGGAAGCGGCGGCCAGCTGGGGCGCGGACCTGATCGTGGTCGGCACGCACGCGCGGGGCGCCATCGAACATTTCTTCCTGGGCAGCACCGCCGAGAAGGTCGTGGCACGCAGCCCCATCCCGGTCCTGACCGTGCGCGGCGGGAACCGCCCGGCATGAAGGTCGGCGTGGTGGGGGCAGGACTGGTCGGCGCGACCGCCGCGTACGCCCTGACGCTGCGCGGCTCGTGCAGCGAGATCGTCCTGACGGACCAGAACGACGCGCGGGCGCGGGCCGAGGCGCAGGACATCGCGCACGCCGCGCCGGTCAGTCACGGCGCGCGGGTCAGCAGCGGCCCGCTGGCCGACCTGGCCGGCAGCGCCGTCGTGATCGTCGCCGCCGGAGCGAACCAGAAGCCCGGCGAGTCCCGCCTGGACCTGCTGCAGAAGAACGCCGCCATCTTCCGCGAGCTGATCCCGCAGGTGGTGGCCGCCGCGCCCGGCGCGACGCTGCTGATCGCCACGAACCCGGTGGACGTCCTGACCGACCTGACCGTGCGCCTCGCGCCGGGCGCCGCCGTGATGGGCTCCGGCACGGTCCTGGACAGCGCCCGGTTCCGGCACCTGATCGCCGAGCACGCCGGGGTGGACGGCACGCACGTTCACGGGTACGTGCTGGGCGAGCATGGGGACAGTGA